>WGAL01000223.1 GCA_015494845.1 Melioribacteraceae bacterium | reverse complement strand
CCAATATTTTCAAGCTGAAAATGAAAGCGAACTAAACGAAATAATTGAAAACAGCGGACTTGCGCCGACGGTTATCGAAATAAAAACGGACGCGGATTATTCGGCAAAAAGACGCAAGGATTTTCTCGCAAACGCTTCAAAAATATTTTAGACTTCCCTTCCGATGCAAAAAAAACTCAAAATAGAAATCGACGGATTTACTTTTAACATTATTTTTTCGGAAGCCGAAAAGCGCGGTATTCCGGTTCTTGCGCTTCACGGATTTACCGGGAACGCAAACGATTTATCTTTCCTCGCTGAATTTATTCCAAATGATTTTATTATTATTGCGCCGGATTTACCCGGACACGGAAAATCGCTTCCAATTGACGAGCCTCATTTTTACGAAATTCCAATAATCGTTGAATTACTGAATAATCTTTTGCTCGCTCTTGAATTTGAAAAAGTAGTTTTACTCGGCTATTCAATGGGCGGACGCATCGCATATTCGTTCGCGGCAAAATATCCCGGAAAAATTCTCGGAATGATTATCGAAAGTTCCACGCCTGGAATAAAAGACGCGAACGAAAGAGAAAAACGAAAGGAAGCGGATAAACTTCTCGCAAACAAAATATTAAACAAAGGAATTTTCTCCTTCCTAGATTATTGGCTCTCGCAACCGATTTTCAAAACGTTAAACAGTTTGGATAAGCGTCTTTACGAAAAATTACGCGCAGATAAAATGTCCAACTCTCCGCGCGGTCTGGCAAATTCCTTAATGTTTACCGGCGCGGGAAATATGCAGCATGTCTGGAATAAACTACGCTGGTTCAATTTCCCGGTTCTTTTAATAAACGGAAAACTTGACGGAAAATATTCCGGAATAAATTGCGAGGCGAGCAAATTGTTACCTAACGCGGAACATCGCGAAGTTGAAAACGCAGGGCATAATGTGCATCTCGAAAAACCGCACGAATTTATTATTTTAGTCAATTCGTTTTTGAAAAAATTAACCGGAAGGAATGAAAATGGTTGAATGGAAAACGGCGAAAGAATACGGCGATATCACTTACAAAAAAGCCGAAGGCATTGCGCGCATTGCGTTTAATCGTCCCGAAGTGCGAAACGCTTTTCGTCCTGAAACGGTAAACGAACTTTACGAAGCGTTGCAAGACGCGCGCGAAGACCCGTCAATCGGCGTTGTGCTTCTCACAGGCGAAGGTCCGGCAAAAGACGGCAAATACGCGTTCTGCTCCGGCGGCGACCAAAAAGTGCGCGGCGACCAAGGTTACGTCGGCGTTGACGGCGTTCCACGCTTGAATATTTTGGACGTGCAAAAACTAATCCGCAGCATGCCGAAACCGGTAATCGCGCTTGTCGCCGGCTACGCAATCGGCGGCGGACACGTATTGCACGTAGTTTGCGATTTGACAATCGCGGCGGACAATGCAATCTTCGGACAAACCGGGCCTAAGGTGGGAAGTTTCGACGGCGGTTTCGGCGCAAGTTATTTGGCGCGAATTGTCGGACAAAAAAAGGCGCGCGAAATTTGGTATTTGTGCCGCCAATACAACGCGCAAGAAGCGCTTGAAATGGGACTCGTAAACGCGGTTGTGCCGGTTGAACAACTTGAAGAAGAAGGCGTAAAATGGGCGAAAGAAATTTTACAGCACAGCCCGCTTGCAATCCGTTTGCTGAAATCCGCGTTCAACGCCGAACTCGACGGACAAGCCGGAATTCAAGAACTCGCCGGAAACGCAACCTTGCTTTATTATATGAGCGACGAAGCGCAAGAAGGACGCGACGCTTACGTCCAAAAGCGCAAACCTGATTTCTCAAAATTCCCGAGAGTTCCGTAAACTCAATTATGGAAGCAAACGAACTTTCGCCAATAAAACTTTGGATTTTAGCGAGCCGCCCGAAAACATTGCCAGCCGCGGCGGCTCCGGTTTTTGTCGGAACCGCGGTTGCGGCTTATGAAGGCGTATTTAAGCCGCTTCCCGCAATTTTTGCTTTTATCGTATCCCTTTTAATTCAAATCGGAACAAATTTCGTAAACGATTACGGCGATTTCAAAAAAGGAACGGACAAAAAAGACCGCGTCGGTCCGCAACGCTTTATGACGCTCGGTTTAATTACGCCGCGCGAAATGAAAACCGCAATAATATTGACTTTTTCCCTCGCCTTTGTTTTAGGCTTGTATCTTGTTTGGCTCGGCGGAATTCCGGCGTTGCTCATCGGCGTTTTCTCAATACTCGCGGGTATTTCCTACACCGCGGGTCCCTTTCCCCTTGCGTACAACGGACTTGGCGACGTTTTTGTTTTTATTTTTTTCGGACTTGTCGCAACGGTTGGAACTTACTACGTTCAAGCGCTTTCTGTTTCAGCGCTTGCCGTTTGGGCGTCGGTTCCGGTCGGACTTCTAATTACAAACATTTTGGTTGTTAATAATTACCGAGACGCGGACGACGACAAACAAGCCAGCAAAAAAACGCTCGCCGTAATTTTCGGGAAATCGTTCGCGCGCTTGCAATATTTGCTTTCGGTGGTTTTTTCTTACTTGGTTATAATCTTCATTTATTTCAAATTTGATTTACCGAAGTTTTCGCTTCTTCTTCCAATCGTAATTTTTCCGCTCGGAATAAAAAACATAAAAGAAATTTACACTAAAACCGGAAGCGAACTCAACAAAACGCTCGCCAAAACAGCGGCGTTTTCCGCGCTCTTCTCAATTGCCTTTTCTATTGGATTGATTTCGAAATTGTTTTTTTTAGAATAGTATTAAACTATCCGACATTTAATGGCACGCAGATTTTTATGATTGATTATGATT
>WGAL01000222.1 GCA_015494845.1 Melioribacteraceae bacterium | reverse complement strand
ATTAACAATAGAGGTAAAATTGCCGATGTTACTGTTGACGGAATATCGCTTGGACGCTTCGACGGTAAGGGCGTTATATACAGTTCCGGTTTTATGATGAGCGGTATTACTAACGGTCAAATGTGGGCAAATGCGGTTGCGTCATCTTCGCGTATTGAAGATTACGTGCCTGGCGCCATTATTCCTGGCGATACTACACATTATTTAAATCCTGGATTATATATTCTGAAAAGTAGCGATCCTCCATTTGGTGAATCCTGGCAAAAATGGGCGGAAGCAGTTGATGCAGGCGCATATTTTTATGATGGAGATGGCGACGGCGTTTATAATCCTGTAGATAAAAACGGAAACGGAGAATGGGACCCTGACGAAGACGCTCCTGATTTATTAGGAGATGAGACAGTATGGTGCGTTTACAATGACGGATTAAAAGCAGCCGACCGTGCGTTTACGGATGTTCATCCTCAAGGTATTGAAATACGTCAGACGGTTTGGGCTTATGCGACATCAGGAGATTTGGGAAACATTATTTTCTTGCGTTATTCGATTGTAAACAGAGGAACGGTTGCCGACGTAATTGATTCCGTTTATTTCGGCGTTTGGGCTGATCCTGACTTGGGACAATACACGGATGACTTGGTTGGCAGCGACCGTGATTTGAACGCCGGTTATGTTTATAACGACGGCGACGATGATGAATTCGGTTCCAACCCGCCTGCATTCTTAATTGACTTTTTCCAAGGTCCATGGGAATTTACAGGTGATAATAACGATATTGCATTTAACGTAAAAGGTCCTTTATTGGGAATTGATACTATTAGAGGAGCCAAAAATCTCCCCTTAACCTCGTTTGTTCATTATATGCAAAGTCACCCGACACAAGGCGACCCGGATAATAAAGAACAAGCAAGATTTTATTTGCAGGGCTACAATCAGGCAGGGGAAATTGTTGATCCATGTAATTGGGATTTTGGCGTAGTAATTGGTGAAGATTGTTCAACAATAGACGGACGTTTTATGTATTCTGGCGATCCTGTTGCATTGCACGGTTGGATTAATACTTTCCCAACCGACCAACGCCAAATGTCTAATACCGGTCCATTTAGATTAGAAAAAGACAAACCGGTTGATATTGTAGTTGCTTACGTTGTAGGCCGCGCTACTTCCGCTTTATCTTCTGTTAAAAAGACAAAACAAATTGACCGTGCGGCTCAATTTGTTTATCAAAATAACTTTAATTATCCTACTCCCCCTGAACCTGTAAAACCAATTGTTAAAACTGATGATAATGTAATTGAACTTATTTGGAATACATCAAAACAGGTCCAATACAGAGAGCTTGGTAATGGTTATGATATGCGTTTTGAAGGATTTGTCGTAAATATGTACGAAAACGGCACTACTGCGGAGCAAGAAGGCGGCGTTCAGAATAGAGTAACAATTGCTCGTTTTGATCTTGCTAATGATATAAAAAATATTATTTACGAAGACGCGGTAACATTGGAAAGAAATATCATCTATGAAGAAGGAACTCAAATGGACTCCGCGGCATACGCAGATCCAAATACAGGATGGATTAAGGTTAGAATTGAAACCGATCCGTTTACCAAAGGTCCGATTATAAAAGGCAAGCCGTATTTTATTTCAGTAACAAGCTTTGCTCTTAACTACGACGAAATTCAACGAATGGATGCTCTTGGAAATTATTTGATTCCTGCAACGGCCACTGTTGGCATGGTTTCAAATATTCCTGTGATTATTCATGATTCATCGAGTATTGCAGGCATTGTGCCAGGTAAGGATACATATTCTCCATTCCGTGAAAATGTTAATACCGAGCACGTTGCCGGCGGTTGTGAAGCTAATGTTACCTATTCTATTTATGATAAATCTGCAACTAAAAAACACAATTACGAAGTTGGCTTCTTTCTTGATAGTTTAAGTACGGTTTACAGTTTATTTTACTATATTAAGGATAAAGATACTGATACCTTATTAAGAGATTCTCTTAAAAACTATAATAATGAAGCCAAATTAACGGCAATGGTTGATGGTTTTACGCTTGATGTTCCATGGGTAACTCCTACACAACCCAAGAGTAGTTCATTAGATTGGGCTTTACCTTATAAAGCGGACACAACAGGAGCATACTATCTTGGAGATGACCTTGATACCAACAATGTAAAATTATTGGTTCTTAGTCAAAACAATTCCACAGCTATCGACGCTAATAGAATGCGAAGAGTAGAACTGCGTTTTGGCGTTACAAGTAAAGGATATAGGTACATTTATAAAATGCGTAAATTCAAGTATGCAGAAGGTTATGATCCTGGATATGGGTTTGTTGATGTGCCGTTCCAAGCTTGGGTGGTAGATGATAGATTAGGTGAAAAGTACCAACTTGCAGTGGGATATACCGAGGATGCAAGACAAGATTCTGTATCTCCCCCTCGTGTTTACGATCCAAGTAATAACCTTTCATTAACTAAGGAATATATTATTATTTTCGATAGTCCTTATGATCCTACCGGA
This sequence comes from Melioribacteraceae bacterium, assembly GCA_015494845.1. Lineage (GTDB taxonomy): Bacteria > Bacteroidota > Ignavibacteria > Ignavibacteriales > Melioribacteraceae > WGAL01. The sequence continues at coordinate 4,623 of WGAL01000222.1, read as the reverse complement.
AGCAATCTTGTTTATACCGGCGAAAACAATAAAGCTAATTTTAGTGGAGGATATACCCTTAACGCATCTGGCGCAACGGACTCCATGAAAACAATTGCAAAATCGCCGTACTTTAATGCAATGTATTTGGTAGGTTTGGAAAGAAAGGACACTGTCGGTGCTTTTAGCCCAAGTGGTACCTTGGTTATTACTCCAAAATATTTTCTAACGGAAAAAGATAAATACACATTTGTACCCAAAGTAGATTTGGATGACAATGAAGCGCAATCCGAATTTGATAAAGTTAATGTTTACCCGAATCCGTTGTTTGCTTATAATTCTGTTGATAGTTATAAGTACGGTTCTTCTTACAGTTCGGATTCGCCTCACATAACATTCACGAATTTACCGAAAGAAGTAACGATTTCTATTTATACATTAAGTGGCGTTAAAATTCGTGAAATAAGTAAAAATGATAATAATCCGTTCTTGGATTGGGATCTTAAGAACTACGACGGATTGCGAGCGGCCTCAGGTATGTATATAGCGGTTGTTCACAGTCCGAAATACGGCGACAAAGTTCTTAAATTTGCTATAATTATGCCTCAAAAACAAATTCAAAGATACTAATTAAAGTTATCCGCGGAGCGTGTGACGCTCTGCGGAACTTTGTTGATCTGAAAAAATATTTGGAGAAATAAAAATGAGAAAAATACTTATTTTACTGTTTGTTGTAGGTGTCTCGGTTGTTTCGTTTGCCGGTGATGCTGCCCGTAGAGGTACGAACGGGGCTGACCAATTATTAATTCCGGTTGGCGCTCGTTCAATTGCAACTTCGGGTGCGTTTCTTGCGGATGTTTCCGGCGTTGAGGCGATTTATTACAATCCTGCTGGTTTGGGTTCAATGGTTGGTACTCAGGCAATGTTTGATTATACAAGTTACATTGCCGATATCAGCATTTCTTATCTTGCTGTCGGAACTACGCTTGGCGATTTCGGAAGTATTGGTTTGACTTACAAATCGATAAACTTCGGTGATATTCCGGTAACTACTGTTGATAATCCGGATGGAACCGGACAAACATATAGTCCATCTTACATTACAGCCGGATTAACATATTCAAAAGCATTAACCGACCGCGTAATTGCCGGCGTAAATTTCAAGGTAATTTACGAAGGTATTATGAATACTTATGCAAGTGGTTGGGCAATTGATTTCGGTGTACAATATCACTTTAACAAAAATCTTTCGCTTGGAGTTTCTGTTGCCAACATTGGTGACAATATGGAATATAGCGGCGAAGATTTGAAAATCAAAACTCCTGTTGTTGGAAGTAGATTAGGCGGCGGTAACGGCGTTTACGAAGCCGATACCGAACCGTTCCAAATTCCGAGTTATTTTGAATTAAGCGCGGCTTACCGTTTCTTCTTTAATGAAAAGAGTAAACTTGGTCTTGGCGCTACATTCAGAAATAACAATAACATGGATGACCAAATTCGTGTAGGCGCAGAATTTTCGTTCATGGATATGTTCTTCGTCCGTGGAGGTTATAACTACTATACCGGCAACGGAGACGATTACTTGTTTAATTCGTTCAGTGCTGGTGCTGGAATTCGCTGGGAAATGTTGGACGGCGTAGAAATTATGTTCGATTACGCATACCGCGATGTTACCGCAGATGCACTTAGCGCAAACAACATATTTACTATTACACTCGGAATTAAATAAAATTGTTGTTTTTTCTGTAAAGGCGTCATAAATTTATGACGCCTTTTTTTATTTAATCAAGGTGAAAAAATGAAGAAGATAGCATTCATTTTATTGTTGGTTTATTCCGTTGTATTTTCTCAGAACAAAACGTTTTTTAATTTTGAATACGATATAGCGCAATTTCGCGGCGATTCTATTTATGTCGATATGGAATTTTACTACTCTATTGCCGACAGCGGTTTTTCCAAAATTTACTCAAACGACGGAATATTCGTTTATCCTCGCCTTGATGTTTTGGTCTCGAATAAGGTTGATAGTTCTATTGCATTTTTCAAGCCGTACGTCATCAGGTACAACATAATAGATACAAACGCGGTTCATATGTTCCTCGGTAAATTCGATATTCCTCTAAAACCTGGCAATTATTTATTACAGATTTTTCTTTCGGATTATCACGATTCGACAAAAATGCAACCGTATTACCGCGATTTGGTTGTCGGAAGTTTTGAAGGGAAAATTTGTTTGAGCGACGTTGAGTTGGCGTCAAAAATTTTAACGGATAGCAAAAATAAAGTCTCCGTTTTCTACAAAAACAATATGGAAGTTTATCCCAATCCGAGATTGACTTATTACGAAACAATGCCGGTTATTTATTACTATTCCGAAGTTTACAACGCGCTCGGAAAGGAATTAAAACTCGACGTGCAATTGAAAAATTCATTGGCAAGGGAAACCTACCGTAAAACTTTGCCGGTTCACGGAAAAGCGAACGCGCTTGTGAAAGTAGGGGCAATTGCAATGAAAAAGGCGGCATCAGGGAAATACGATTTAAGTTTAACGTTGCGCGACGAAAACGGCAAAGTATTTGACCGCAAAACAAAAGATTTTTACTACGTGAGTAGTATAGTCGCCGACTCGAATTACCAAATTGTCGATGCAAAGGTAAACGAAGATTTTCTTGCAAGTCGTTTTGCCATTTTAAGCGGGCCTCAATGCGACGATTTGTTTAATATTTCGAAATACATTGCCACGGAGCAAGAAATTGATATGTATTACAAACTTAAAGATACAAGACAGAAACAAGAATATCTGTATTCGTTTTGGCGTAAACGCGACCCGGATTTGAAAACCAAAGAAAATGAATATTTGAAAGAATATTTGGACAGAGCCGAATTTGCAAATAAAAGGTTTAAGGAATACCGCAAAAAAGGCGTAGATACCGACAGAGGAAGAATTTACTTGAAATACGGCAAACCTGATAAAATTGAGCGGAAGCAAAACGACTATTACAACAAGCCGTATATGGTTTGGGAATATTATAACATTGAAGGCGGCGTTTATTTTATTTTTGCCGACGTAAACGGTTTGGGAAATTACGAAATGTTGCACTCGACAAAAAGGGGAGAAAGGCACGACCCGAATTGGATGAGAAGAATTAAGGTTAGATAATCTCGTGAAAAAAATTGTTTTTATCCTTTCGGTTTTATTTTCGCAAATTCTTTTCCCGCAAGATATCAAATTTGAATTCGATTACGCGCGTTTTCGTATGTCGGATTCGACGGTTCTTTGCGAATTTTATTACCAATACGATAAAAAAACATTAACCGTAAATGAAAATAGGCAAGTCGGATTATTCATTTCTCTCGATTTAAAAGACAAAAATTCCAATAGTGAGATTGTTAAAAATTACTCTGTTAATGATGTTTACGATTCCAGCGCCGTTTCAACTTCAGCCGTTGGTGAGTTTAAGTTGGCTGTTCCGAAAGGCGAATATTTAATTTTGTTGAAAGTAATCGACAAATACGACTCGTTAAGAAAAACCGAAATAAAAGACGAACTAATTGCAAAACCTTTTCCGCGCGATAAAATTACGATTAGCGATATTGAACTCGCTTACAGAATAAAGAAATCGAATAATAAAAATTCGCCCTTTTATAAAAACACTTACGAAGTAATTCCCAATCCTGAGGGGATTTTTACTTATTTGAAACCGACCGTTTATTACTATTACGAAATTTACGGAATAAGAAATTCCGTTTCCGATTCGCTTGTTTTAATTACCGAACTTTTTTCAGGTGACGCCAAGCCGCTGTTTCATTCCAAAAGGAAAATTCCGAGGAGCGAAAACGATATTGTGAAAGTGGGACAAACGGCGATGAAGGATTTTCCCTCCGATTCTTATTTGTTAAAAATTTCCGTCGCCGACGTGAAGGGGAAGTACGCTTATTCATCAATCAAAAAGTTTTTTTATGTTAATCCTGAAGTAAAAAAAGAAAACGGCGTAAATTTTGCGCCGCTCGCCGATGCAAAACTCGGCGGAATGAGCGACGAAGAATGCAATAAATTGTTTCGCGAAATGCAATATTTGGCTTCGCGACAAGAAAAGAAAAGATACGAGGGATTGAAAACGGTCGAGCAAAAGCAGAGATTTTTAAGCGATTTTATGAAACGCCGCGACCGTTCGCCGGAAACTTCTCGCAACGAATATATGGAGGAATATTTCAAGAGACTGAAATATGTGAATAAACGCTTCCGTACTAAGACGAAAGCCGGCTACCTAACCGACAGAGGACGCGTTTATTTGCTTTATGGCGAGCCGGATGAAATCGACCGCTATCCTTACACCGTCGATACGAAACCTTACGAGATTTGGTATTACAATTCGATTGAAGGCGGCGTGGTATTTGTCTTTGGCGATTTAACCGGCATTGGCGATTATGTTTTGCTGCATTCCACAAAACGCGGCGAACTTTACGACTCCAATTGGCGCGAGAGGATTAGAGCGTTTTGAAAATCGATAAAAATAAAATAGAGTTTTTCTTTTATCGCTTTTTCGAAAAGATTGTTCATTTTATCGGATTTAAGGGAATTAAATTTATTGCCAAGCCGCTTGCATTTTTGTTTTTTTATGTGATCCCTTTGCGTAAAAACGT
>WGAL01000221.1 GCA_015494845.1 Melioribacteraceae bacterium | reverse complement strand
TATTCATTGTTATGTCGTTTATTTTGCTTGAAGGAAGCGGCGAATTATCCGTTGAATATTGAGCGAAAACCGTGTAACCGTCGGCGGAAAGGTAATAAACGCCGTCGCTTGTTCCAATCCATTTGTTGTTTAGCGGATCGACGTAAATTGCCGTGATGTTTTTCGAGCGCATCGCAATAACTTCCAAAATTCTGTCCGGATTGGATGGATTGGGAATAATGTCCAAGCCGTTTCCCGTTCCAATCCAAAGTTCGCCGTATTTGTCAATTGCCAGAGCGTTAACCGACGTGGAACTTAATCCGTCGCGGTCCGTAATTAATCCCCATTCGTCGTCCGCCTCGTTTTCGAGCGTTCCGTTGTCGTTGAAATACAATACTCCTTTGTGCGCGTTAACGTTCGCGAACCATTTCGTTCCGTATTGGTCGATAACCAACTGCGAATATTTATCGTCGGACGACGACGCGTAAGCGCGTTGCGAAAAGTGGAACCATTGGCTATCCGGCGTCATAACGCTAATCGGCTTGCCGTTTACCGACCAATAATTCACAACCCAAAGATTTCCTTTATTGTCTTTTCGAATGCCGGAAACTACGAGATAATCCGGATTCACCGGAATTCCTTCCATTCCGGTTTCTTGCGGACCGAACGCTTTGAACGCGCCGTTTTTTCTAACCGCAAAACCTTTTCCCCAATTTGAAAAATACTTTACGTTGCCGTCAATGTAAACTTGGTAAAAGAAATTAGAACGCAATTCGGAATCGGTTGTTTTATCGTAAACGTTCCAACTTCCGTTTTGATATTCGAAAATTCCCACGCCTGTCGGGTCGTTGCCGGAAGCGACCCAAAGCGTTCCGTTGTCATCTACGCCGAGCGACGAAAAAAGATTTTCCGGCGGGGAGTTTGGCGCAATCGTTCTTTCGTATTCTACGTCTGCGTCAAGTTGGATTACGCCTTCATTTGTTGAAATATAAAATTTCGAATTTGCATATTTTATTGTCCGGAACTCTGAGCGTGAAACAAAAACGATGTCAAAAGCGCCATTTTTGTATTTGACTAATAAATTCTTTTCAAGTATCCACAAAGCATTTTCGGTAGAAACTAAATCATAAATATAATTCCCGTAATTTATTAAGTGTAAAGAATCATTATGAATAAAATACAATCCATAGTCGCTTGCAACAAACACTGTATCGTTAAATTTTTCAACGGCGGTCGGATAATTTGCTCTTAAATTCGAGAAGGAAAAACTTTTCCATGAGTCCGGCAAAGCGATTGTAATTACGTCGTCTTTTTCCACGGCCAAACCTTCGTTTGTGCAAGCGTAAATTTTTCCGTCGATTTTTTTCACAAAATTAACGCTCGATTTTGAAGTAAACTCGCCGAGTTTTGTCGTCGATTCAATAAAATTATACGTGGAAGAAGAAATAAGCGACAAACCGAAATCCATTGCAACAATTACGGTATCGCCTGCGACGGAAATGTAATTTATGCCTTTGAACTGATTATTCGAATTGTAAATGTCGTAAATCTTGTAAATGCTTTCAGAGTTTCCGTTTTCCAAAACGTTGAGGTAACCTTCGGACGAACCGAGCCAAACATTGTTGTGCGCGTCGTTTGCAAGAGCCGTAAGAGATTGACTGCTCAAACCTTCCGATTTGGTTGCGGTAAAGTAAGAACTATCCGAAAAATCAAATGAGAAAAATCCGCCTGTTGTAGCGGAAAAGATTTTATTTTCAGAAACGTCAATGGAATTTACGTCGCGGTAAGAAGCCAGATTTTTCCAAACGTTTTGCGGAAAGATTGAAAAATTTATAATTATGAAAAACGCCAGGAAATAACGCATAAAAATTTCTCCTTTCATCGAAAGTAAAATAAAAAAACAAATATCGTAAGCGAAAGGTAAAAATGCTACATATATTAAACCGTTTTTTGGGGGAGAGCGTTTTTCATTTCTTCAACGTAGCGGTAAGGAACTGTGAATTGCCCGAAGTTCTCGTCGTCGCCTTTTATTCCGCCGTGAAAATCCGAACCGCCGGAAGCGACCAAGCAATATTGTTCCACAATGCCGGAATAAAATTTATATAGCGAAGAAGAATGAGAAGGATGAACCGTTTCGATGCCGTCGATCCCCGCATGAATTATTTGCGTTAAAAGTTCTTCCTCCATTTTTCCGGGGTGCGCGAGAATAGCGAGTCCGCCGGCGTCGTTTATCAATTTAATTGCGCTTTGCAACGAGATGTGAATTTTCCGTTCGAAAGCCGGCGCGTAATCGCCCAAGTATTTATGGAACGCTTCGTAATAATCGTTTACGAAACCTTTTTTATGTAGAACCGTCGCGATATGAGGTCTTCCTATCGCGGATTCGCGCGCTTCCGAGAGAATTTCTTCAATGCTGATTTCAACGCTCATTGCGGTGAGTTTTTGCACGATTCTTTTGGCGCGGTAATAGCGCTCGTTTCTGAAAAATTCGAGGTATTTTCTCAACTCTTCGTCTTCGTAATCAACAAACAATCCGGTAAGATGAATTTCTTTGTCGTTAATATCGCAACTGATTTCCAAGCCGGGAATAATTTCAACGCCGTATTTTTTACCGCATTCGATTGCTTCGTAAATTCCGTTGATTGTGTCGTGGTCGGTTAACGCAAGTGCTTGAAGCCCTCTTTCGCTTGCCGTTCGGACTAATTCACAAGGCGTTTTTGCGCCGTCGGAAAAAATCGTATGTGTATGTAGATCGGCTAAGGCATCCATTTTAACGGTACGTATCGGCGAATTTTTCGTAATCGAGAATACGTAACGTCGAACCGTCCAATTCGATAAATCCTTTTTTAGCGAAAGTATGAAGCGTCCTCGAAATCGTTTCCCGCGATGTTCCCGCCATATTTGCCAAATCTTGTTGCAACGGCATTTTTTCGATTTCGACAATTCCGTGTTTGACTTTGCCGTGTTCCTCCGCCAATTGCAAAATAACCGTCGCTACTTTTCCTTCGGCGTCTTTAAGCGAAAGCGCTTTGATTTTCATATCGGCGGCGCGTAATCTTGCGGTAAGTTCTTGCAACAACGGAATTGAAATTTCAGGATGCTTTTTCAGAAGTTCGAGAAAATCGTTTCTGTGAATGATAAACAATTTGGAATCTTCGAGCGCAATAACCGTTGCCGAGCGGGACATTCCGTCGAGGATCGCCATTTCGCCGAAAAATTCCGAGCGTCCGAGAACGGAAAGTATTACTTCTTTGCCGTCGGAACTTACGCGCGTAACTTTTACTTTTCCCTCGATGATGAAGAACATCGTAAGACCGTCTTCATCTTCCATTAAGATTACGCTGTCTTTTTTGAATTCTTTGATTTGACCGATTTCTGCAATTTTTTCAATTGTTTCGTCCGGCAATTCCGAGAAAATCGGAACGTATTTTAAAAACTCGCTAAGTTCACTCATATTTCCTCCAAATTAATTTTTAAGATATTGATTTGAGATGAAATTATCAATTGAAATGAGCGGGTTAACCGGAAAAATTTTTACTCTGAAAAATCGGGTTATTTCAATTAAAAAGTTAAACCGAATGATAATTTAAACGCGTAAGGGACGCATTCGCCGAGGCGAATTTGCGCCCCCTACAATTTTACATTAAAATTTGGAGAAGCAACTCGTGAGTTTCCCTTGAGTGAATTTGTTTATTCCATAGCTTGATTTAAATCTTCAATAAGTTCGTCAACGTTTTCAATTCCAACCGAAAGACGAACTAATCCGTCCGTAATTCCTGCCGCTTCACGCGCTTCTTTTCCCATCGAGGCATGTGTCATTGTCGCCGGATGTTGAATAAGCGTTTCCACGCCGCCGAGACTTACCGCAAGTTGGCAAAGTTTAACCGAATTCATCATCTTTGCGCCGGCTTCCAAACCGCCTTTCAATTCAAAAGAAATCATTCCGCCTGGCCCGTAATGTTGTTTTTGCGCCGTTTCGTAATACGGAAACGATTTTAATCCAGGATAACGAACCCACTCAACTTTCGGATGTGCTTCGAGGAACTCCGCAATTTTCTGCGCGTTTTCGCAATGCTTTTTCATTCTTAACGCCAGAGTTTTCAATCCGCGATGAACAAGAAACGCGTTGAACGGGTCAATTGTTCCGCCCAATTGATTTAACATTTTGCGCAACGACGCGTAAGTTTCTTCGTCTTTCGTTACGATTATTCCCGCCACCACGTCGGCGTGTCCGTTTAAGAATTTTGTCATACTGTGGACGACAACATCCGCGCCGAGTTCAAACGGACGTTGCAAAACAGGGCTCATAAACGTGTTATCGACGACTAACCTTGCGCCGTTTTCGTGCGCTATTTCCGCGACCGTTTGAATGTCCGTAGTTTCAAGCGTCGGATTTCCGGGCGTCTCGATGAATATCATTTTTGTGTTCGGTTTAACTGCGTTTTTTACTTTATCGAGATTTGCTGTTTCGACAAAATCGCTTTCGATTCCGTATCTGCTTAAAACGTTTTTAATTAAAGTCGCCGTCGGTCCGTAAACCGATTCTGAAACGATTACGTGTTCGCCTGAAACCAAAAAAGTTGCGAGCGTCGTGTGAATCGCCGCCATTCCGCTTGCGCAACCGAGAGATTTGTAACCGCCTTCGAGTTCCGCTACGGCGTTTTCCATTGCCTCGATTGTCGGATTTCCCATTCTCGTGTAGATGTAACCGTTTTCTTCTCCTTTAAACAATTTAGCGCCATGTTCAACCGATTGAAATTTAAACGTGGACGTTTGGTAAATCGGCGGAACTACAGGCCCGTATTCGTATTCGCCAATTCCCGCGTGAATGCATTTTGATTCAATTGAAAGTTTTTGATGCGACATTTTATTCTCCGTATTCTTATTAAAAATCGATTACGAAATTTACGATTTTTCCAGATAAGAAATTAATTTTGCTAAAGTGCGGTTTAAATGTCTTGAACCATGATTAAGGTGATTTCGCGATTAGCATGATTAAAAAGCAAAAAGGTTCAAAGGCGCAAAGGTTCAGAGGAAAAAATCATGTAAATCATATAATCAAAAAAATCATGGTTCGAGATAAAAAGGTTTAACTACTCAGCGCACGGCACGATATTTTGCCACGCGCCGATAAATCGGCCCTCGCAAAGACGTAAAAATTTCGGTCATTGCGAGGAGCGAAGCGACGAAGCTCCGCCGCGGCGGACTGTCGGTTTAGTAAGCTCAAGCTGAATATTCGATAGATTGCCACGGCAATCCGCTTACGCGTCTTGCCTCGCAATGACGTTTGTTCTCTTATTTTTGTGTTCTTTGTGCTTTTTGCCTTTGGCGGATTGTGTAATTTGTGGTTTATCCACACCCCGTCTTCCGACTTCGCTGCGCTCGTGGGAATCCACCCCTCTAATAGAGGGGAATTCACCGCGGCGAATAAAATTCCCCTTCCGTTGGAATCCTCCGCCTAAGGCGGACTATAACATTGTAAGCCCACGCTGAATATTCGATAGATTGCCACGTTCCGATAAATCGGGACTCGTAAAGATGAGCGTTATTTAATATTGGCTGTTTCCCTCAACGCAAAAAGTAATTCCTTTGGCGAAATGTTTTTCTTTATTTCTTTTTTTGATAAAAGTTTCTCGTAAATAAAAGGCAACGCTAGCGAAATATTTACGTTTTCGCAGCAATTATCGCGCAAGTAATGGATGAGTTTTAACGTTTCGAAACCGTCGAACAAAAATTTCTTTTGTTTGAGAATTTGTTTTTCCGAAGCGTTCTTTTTCAAAATTTTCTCCCAATGTTCAGGAAATTTTCTCTCTATTAAAAAATCTTTCAAACGCGGATTTATTTTTTCCGCTCTTTCCAAATATTCCGAAGAAGTTAAAATGTTTTCGTTAAAGAAAAGTCCGTTCCATCTCAAAAGCGCTTCGAAAATGCGCGGCGAATATAACTCGCCGTAGTTTCGTTTGCCCGATAGAAGTTCGTAAACGCTTCTTCCCGTTCCGAAGGGAACGCGCCCGGAAGTTCGAGGCGAAGGGAAAACGGCGGCGGAATTTATTTCAACAACGTCGAACAGTTTTGCGAGTTTTTCTATAAAGTAAAAATCTTCCGCCGCTTTCCTTTTATTCATTCCGCCTATTTTTACGTACGCTTCCGCGTCCGAAATCATCGTAGAGCCGATTGTAAAAAACGCGTAGGGCGATTTGGCGTATTTTAGTCCGGCGACGTAATAACGCAAAAATATTTCGTAATCGATAATCGCTTTCGAGTAAGGTTCGATATTGATTGGATGTTCGAAATTTACGTAACCGGCTTTGAGTTTGCGCTTATTGCTTTGCAAATAAATTCCGGTAAAATAATTGCGTGAAACTTCGCAATCGGCGTCGAGCGAAATTAAAAGTTTTTGCTTTGAAGAAGAATAATCAAGCAAAGCAAGCGCGGCGTCAAGTCCGATTTTCCTCGCCAAGCCGACTCCAGCGGTTTTTTGCGGAAGCGCGTTTTTTCCTTCGAACGCGTTAATTGCCGCAAAATCAAGTTTGCCAGGCAAATTAAATTCGTTGTGTCCTTTCCGAATTACTTCTTTCAGCAGTTCGAACGATTTCCGGTTATTCTCCGCAATTTCGTTTTCGGCGTTTTCGGAATTATTAATTACGAACAAAACCAAAAAATGTTCGTGAAATTCAGCGTCGGTTTTTGCCAATGAACTAATCAGTTTGGGAATGTTCTCAAATTCCGCAAGCGCTGGAATAACAACAACCGCTTCGTATTTTTTGAATTTTCGGATTAAAATTCCGCGTTCTGTTGTTCCGAATTTTTCCAGATATTTTTTTACGTATTCCGGTAAAGTTTCAATCAATTTGTCGGGAAAGATTTCAGTCATTTATGCTTTTTTTATAATTATGAACTATAAAAACCTTGCAGGTACTTGTTCCTGCAAGGTTTGAATATTTGTAATTACTTGTTTACCTTCAAGG
>WGAL01000220.1 GCA_015494845.1 Melioribacteraceae bacterium | reverse complement strand
GTGATGAAAAAAATTATTCTTTTTATTTACATTTTTACAAATCTGATTTTCTCCCAACCAATTAAAGAGATTATTTCACCGCTTACGATTTTTACAAACGAAACAAAATCAGTTTTTTTGCCGGATTTGTTCTATTCAAAAAATTATGATGTAAAATTTCTTCCGAATAATTTTCTGAAAGTAAATTATAACCAAAATAAAACGGAACTCAAGATTTCAGTTAATGGCAAGCGCAACTCTTTTACTTTGCTGGATTTTGTTTTAGGAGGCGACACGCTTGCAATACCCGTAATTATTAGAGAAAATTATCCGGTTAAGTTCAAATTTCCTTCAGATAAAAAATACAAAGCAGTCACTGTTTTCGGAAGTTTTAACGATTGGAACAGAAAAAAAGATACGCTCAAATACGCGAACGGTTTTTACCGGACAACGCTGTTTTTACGAGAAGGGAATTACCAATACAAATTTTTTGCCGACGGAAAAGAATTTTGCGACCCGGAAAATCCGGATTCGGTGTCAAACGGAATGGGCGGGTTTAACTCGTTACTTATAATTGAACCGGAAAACAAAAACAATATTTTCTTGCATAAATTAAAATTTAAAAACGAAGGACGAAATTCGCTTTTCTCTTTTTACATCGACTCGAAAATGCGGATGTTTTTCTCGAAACGGAATGTTTTCGCTTTGCTCGACAACAAACAAGTTAGCGCTATTAACATTGACGTGAAAAATAATCGCGTGAATGTTGAACTTCCAAATTCGGAATTAAAAAATGCGAAAGAGTTAAGAGTTGTTGTTTCTTCCGGAAAAACGAATTCAAACATTCAGAATGTTTTTCTCGCAAGCGGCAAGCCAATCGGCGTTAACGATAATTTCGATTGGCGGGAAAGCGTAATTTATTCGTTAATGATTGATAGATTTTGCGACGGCGACAAATCCAATTCCGTTCCGCTTAAACACGATTCCTTGTTCGCAAAAGCAAATTATATGGGCGGCGACTTTGCCGGAATTATGAAAAAAATCGACGAAGGATATTTTGATTTACTCGGAATAAACGTTTTGTGGATTTCGCCGGTTTACGATAATCCAAATAAACCTTATCGCGAATATCCGCCGCCGCACCGTTGGTTCGCCGGTTATCACGGCTATTGGCCCGTGAATTCTTTTGCTACCGACGAACATTTCGGCTCACTCGAACAATTAAAAACACTCGTGAAAAAAGCACACGAACACGGCATTAAAGTTCTTCTCGATTTTGTCTCTAATCACGTGCATATTGAAAATCCGCTGTTTAAGGAACACCGCAATTGGTTCGGTTCGCTTTATTTGCCGGATGGCAGAAAAAACATTCGTTTTTGGGACGAATATCGATTGACAACTTGGTTCGAACCGTATTTGCCGTCGTTCGATTATCTCGGCTCGCGCGAGGCGCTTGATTTTATGACGGACAACGCTTTGTGGTGGCTTAAACAAACCGGAGCTGACGGTTTCCGTCACGACGCGGTAAAGCACGTGCCAAATAAATTTTGGCGCTTGCTTACGAGAAAATTAAAAGAACGCGGTTACTCAAAAGCGTTTCAAATCGGCGAGACTTTCGGCAGCGACGAGTTAATTTTATCTTACGTAAATAACGGACAACTTAACGCACAGTTTAATTTTAATTTGTACAATGCCTCGCTTGAAACGTTTATCGACAGCGCAAAATCGTTTGAAAATTTGATAAAACAACTCGAAACAAGTTTTTCCTATTACGGCGTAAATAATTTAATGGGCAACATTATGGACAGCCACGACAAAAACCGTTTTATGGCGTACGCCGACGGCGATTTGACTTTGGAACAATGGAACGCAACGGAAATCGGTTGGGAAAATCCGCCGGAAGTTAATCACCCTTCAAGTTACAAAAAAGCCGAACTTTACTATGCGTATATGTTTGCCATTCCAGGCATTCCGGTAATTTATTACGGAAGCGAATTCGGAATGTCCGGCGCGTCCGACCCAGACAACCGCAGAATGATGCGTTTCGGTTCGCAACTGAATAAATACGAAAAACAAATGCTTGAACAAACATCCGAAATCGTAAAATTAAGACGAAATCATTCCGCTCTGAACTACGGCGATTTTTATCCGGTAAAAATCACAAAAGATGTTTTTGCGTTTATCCGTTCCGATTTTAACGAGCGAATTTTAAT
>WGAL01000219.1 GCA_015494845.1 Melioribacteraceae bacterium | reverse complement strand
CATTCATTTATTTAATGGAGGCAATATGAAATTGCTTAGAATCTTTGTTTTATCAATACTTCTTTCAACGTTTGCATTTGCTCAGGATAATTTACCAAACAACGGCTATGCGCTTTCTTTCGGAATTTCACAAAACTTTACGCTTTCGGATTTTGACGGCTATATCGCGTTTAAGAAAATCTTCAACAGCGGAAATCAGTTGCGTTTCCTTCTTCGTCCGGAATACACGCACAAGAACAACTCAATAGAAGATAGTCGGAATATTTATGATAAAAGCGAAACAACGTCCAATGAACTTTCCCTCTCTATCGGAGTGGATTATTTATGGAGACTTTTACAAAATAATAATGTTCAAATGTACGGCGGCGGCGGACTTCTTGTCGGCTACGGCAATAGCAAAACCGAAGAAACGATAACTTATAGCGACTCGACTCTAACTTCAACAAGTAAAATAAATTTTTGGACATTTGGAATTAGAGGAATTTTGGGAGCTGAGTGGTTAGTTACAAGGAATATTGGATTACATGCCGAATATATTCTTAATTTCAAATACAATAACAGAGATGTGGAGGCTATTCAAGATGTTAATCCTACCGGCACAAGAAAAGACAACGAATTTTCATTGGGACAAAGCGTCTTTTTCGGCATAAGTTTTTATTTATAAATTGAACTACTACCGACCGCTACCTTAAAGGTATTAATACCTTTAAGGTAGCTTTTACAACAGATAACCTTACATTAAACAAAAACCCCGCAAAGTTGCGGGGTTTTTTACAAATAGAGAAATGAATAAAAAGTTAGAACGTTATCTTTTTATTTCCTTTTCTCGAATATTCATAAACAAGCGCACTTGCGATAAATATCGATGAATAAGTACCAACCATTACGCCGATAAACAAAGTGAATGCAAATCCGCGTAAAACTTCGCCGCCGAAGAACAACAAAACAACCGTAACAAACCAAGTTGTTGCCGAAGTGATAATCGTACGCGGTAACGTCTGGTTAATCGCTTTGTTTATATTTTCCAATAACGGCGCCGTTTTGTGGATTTTCATATTCTCTCTGATTCTGTCGAACACAACCACTGTGTCGTTGATTGAGTAACCGACCAAAGTCAAAAACGCCGCCACGACGTTGATGTTAATTTCCAAATTCAGAAAATCGGTTAAGCCGTAGAGCAACGAGAACAATCCGAGCGTAATTAAAACGTCGTGGAACAACGCCGCAACCGCGCCGACCGCAAAGATGAATTTGAAACGGAAACCGAGATAAATCAATATCACAATCAACGAAAGAACAATTGCAATTACCGCATCCACTTTAAGTTCTTTACCGATTTTAGGTCCTACGTGTTCTTCTTTTAAGATTTTGAATTTGTTCTCGGCGTCGAGTTTTTTGAGATTTTCTTTAATCCAATCGGCAATTCCCACGCGAACGACAACTTCGGTTTGATGAGCGTTGTCTTCGGCAAGTTTGGACGTTTGAAAACCTTCCTTAAACAACTCGTTTGAAATTTGCGAGGCAATTTCCGGCGTTTCGAATTTTAACGTAATTGAATTCGAGGTTTTTTCCGTTTCCTCAAACTTAACGTCCGGATGCAATTTCTTTATTGTATTTTCAATTGCTTCGACCACCTTTGGATAAAGGTCTTGCGGAATTTCTTGCAAATCGGTTCTGATTAAAACGCCGGTTTCCCCGCCGAACGTTTTTACTTCCACTTTTCCCAATCCGATTTTGCCGAGTTCATCTCTGAATTTCCCGATATCGATTGTTTTTTCGAAACCAAGTGCGATTTCGGTTCCACCTTTGAAATCGATACCGTATTCAAGTCCGCGAACCAGCAAACTTATTAATCCGATAAGAATAAGCGCGCCGGAAATCGCGTAAGCAATTTTTCTGTGTCCGAGAAAATCGAAATTTGTGTTTTGAAATATTCGCATTTATGTTTTTTCTCCTTGTATTATCCGATATTAATTTTAATTCCCTTTTTGACCATCATATCGAAAATCAAACGGGAAACAACCAATGCGCTGAACAAACTGGAAACAATACCAATCATAAGAGTAAGCGCAAATCCTTGAACCGGACCGCTACCGAATTGGTAAAGAATAATACCGGTAAAGAATGTTGTAATGTTCGAGTCAAAAATTGCGGAATAAGATTGCGTGAATCCGGCAGTAACCGCCGCTTTAAGCGTCTTTCCGGTTCCGAGTTCTTCTCTGATTCTTTCGTAAATCAGCACGTTGGCGTCAACCGCCATACCGATTGTAAGAATTATACCGGCGATGCCTGGAAGCGTAAGCGTTCCGTGGAATCCTGCAAGAACGCCAAGCACGAACAACAGCGTTAAGAACAACGCCAAGTCGGCAATCGCGCCGCCGGTTCTGTAATAGAAAATCATAAAGATTGCAACCAAAATAAAGCCGGTTACGGTTGAGAAGAAACCTTTGTTGATTGAGTCTTGTCCCAAAGACGGACCGACCGTTCTTTCTTCAATAATTTCAATCGGAGCCGGTAACGCGCCTGCTTTGAGAACAATTTCCAAAAGTTTGGCTTCTTCCAAATCAGCCATTCCTTCTATTTGGGAACGACCGCCGGTAATTTTGCCTTTTACTACCGGCGCGGAATAAACAACGCCGTCCAAAACAATTGCAATTCGCTTATTGATGTTTTGTCCGGTAATTCTCGCCCAATCACGCGCTCCTTCAGCGTTCATTTGCATTGTAACGATAGGGGCGGTTGTTTGCGGGTCGATATTCGCTTGCGCATCAGTAATTACGCCGCCGGTAAGTTCAGGCTTTTTGTTTACAAGATATAATTTATAAATCTTTTCGCCTTCTTTTGTCGTGGTAACAGGTTTTGCGCTAAACAAAAATTGAACGTCGTCGGGAATTAATTTTTGAACATCCGGACGAGCAAGGTAGTTTTTCAATTTCGCGATGTTGCTTTCTTTTACGAACGCGTCGGCTACTTGGCTTTGCGGATTAATCATAGCCAAAGCGTAAAACGGATGTTTGATTGCGAATTCTTCCGGCGTTAATTGTCCGGTGGAGTCTTTTGCCGCAAGACTATCAAGCAACGTGCTGTCTTTTGGCGCCAAAACGTCCGCCAAATGTTTGTCGATTGCGTTCATAATTTTGAAAGTAAGTTGCGGACTTTTCACGAGCGTAAACTCAAGCAAAGCGCGACCTTGCAACAATCTTTTCGCTTCTTCTTCCTTGGCGATGCCCGGAAGTTCCACGATAATTCTTCTTGCGCCTTGCGGCTGGATGCTCGGTTCCGAAACGCCGTATTGGTTAACGCGGTTGCTGATAATTTCAATTGCGCGCGTAACGGCGTCTTT
>WGAL01000218.1 GCA_015494845.1 Melioribacteraceae bacterium | reverse complement strand
ATATGGAAGTGATTAATTACACCATTCCATTGAATAATACGGAAATTTGGTCAATCAGAAATCAATCGCCTATCGGACATCCTTTTCATATTCACGATGTTCAATTTTACATTTTAGATAGAAATGGCGTCGCACCAGCGCCAAGCGAAGCCGGTAGAAAAGATGTTGTTTTCATAAAACCACAAGAAACTGTTAGATTTATTACAAAGTTCGAAGACTTTGCAGATGATGAAGTTCCGTATATGTACCACTGCCACATGCTCACGCACGAAGACCAAGGAATGATGGGGCAATTTGCTGTAGTTACAGTTACTGGAGTTGACGATGAAATTTCCTCTGCCCCAACAGAGTTTTTATTAGAACAAAACTATCCTAATCCGTTTAATCCCACGACAACTATTAAATATAACTTAAAAGATGAAGTAAATGTAATTCTGAATGTTTATAATATTATAGGTGAAAAAGTTGCCTCATTGGTAAATGAAAAACAATCAGCTGGAAGTTATTCAATTAATTTCGATGCATCAAATCTTTCAAGCGGAACTTATTTCTACAAACTTATTGCGGGCAATTTTGTTTCAGTGAAAAAAATGTTATTGTTGAAATAATTGCCTAAAGCATTAGGCAATGAAAAAAGGGACAATCGAAATTGTCCCTTTTTTTATTGGTTAGAATTAGGAAATTGTCGGTTCTTGTTTATCTGCAACAAACCATTTATAAAGCGCCGGTAAGACTAAGAGCGTAAGAATCGTTGAGGTAAACAGACCACCAATTACAACTGTTGCAAGCGGTCTTTGAACTTCACTACCGGCACCGGTTGCTAACAATAATGGAATCAAACCTAGAGCAGTTGTAATCGCAGTCATGAGAACCGGACGCAATCTCAATTTTGCTCCTTCAATTGAAGCTTCATCTATTAATTTCCCTTCTCTTACGAGCTGGTTAAAATAAGTTACCAAAACCATTCCATTTTCCAATGCGATGCCGAAAAGAGCAATGAATCCCACTGAGGATGGAACCGAAAGATTTTGTCCGGTTAGCCAAAGCGCTATTATGCCTCCAACAAGCGCAAGAGGAATATTCAAAATTATTAGTAATGAATTTTTCAGTGAGTTGAAGCTTGAAAACAGCAAGAAGAATATTAGAAGAAGCGTAATCGGTATTACAATTGCAAAGCGCTTGTTTGCCTCTTGCTGCAGTTTAAATTGACCGCCCCAAGTCGTGTAATAGCCGACAGGCAAATTAATATTTTTATCGATAGCTTTTTGACTTTCTTCAACAAAAGAACCGATATCACGCCCGACAACATTGCACTGAATAGTGATGAATCTTTGATTTTGTTCTCTTGTTATTTGCCGCGGTCCCTCGATTTCTTCAATTTTTGCAATTTGGCTAAGCGGAACATGTAATCCGTTTGGTGAAGAAACTAACAAATTAGCAATTTCTTGTTTTGTACTTCTTGCTTCCGGCGTAAATCTAACAAATATCGGAAAACGACGAATTCCTTCAAAAATTTGTCCCGCAGTTTCACCGCCAATTGCTGTTCTAATTACTTGCTGAACATCAGATAAATTTAATCCGTACCGGGCAATTGCGTGCCGGTCTGGCGTAATTTTTAATTGAGGTTTTCCACTTATTTGGTCAACCTGAATATCAGCTGCGCCTCGAACTTTCCTAAGAACATTGGAAATTTCCTCAGCTTTGTTTTTCAATATTTCTAAATCATCACCGAAAAGTTTAACCGCTAATTCGGCTCTTACGCCTTCAAGTAATTCATCGACCGTCATTCTAATCGGTTGAGTGAAATTAAGCAAAACTCCCGGCATTCCTTCAACTTGTTCGCGAATTTCATTTTCAATTTTCTCTTGATTGATTTCCGCGCGCCATTCAGATTTCGGCTTTAACAAAACATACATTTCCGCGCTGTTTATCGGGTCGGTATGCGCTCCAACCTCTCCGCGTCCGATTCTTGTTACAGTTCCTCTAACTTCCGGAACGCGTAAAACACGCTTTTCTGCAATTAAAGTGATTCGCTTACTTTCTTCAAGCGAAATTGAAGGCGCCATTGTTAAGCGAACAATCAAAGTTCCTTCTTGCAAAGTTGGAGTAAACTCGGAACCAAGGCGAGGATAAATAAACGCTCCGACTAAAAGCAAAAGAACCGAGAGAATTATCGCAAAAATTCTATGCTTTACAAAGAAATTTAAAAAAGGCGTATAAAGTTTTATTAAAGTTCTTACAATCCATGTTTCCTTTTCCGCATTTTTCTTGTTTTCTGTCTTTTTAGATTTTAAGAAAAATGATGAAAGTACCGGAGCGATTAATATTGCAAAAATCAATGATCCTACCATTGCAAGCGCAATTGTGTAAGCTAATGGCTTGAAAGTTTTTCCTTCCACGCCATGCAAAGTAAACAGCGGAATAAAAACCGTAATAATTATTATGATTGCAAAAATGATAGGACGTAAAACTTCCTTACTTGCATTTGCAACTACTTTTAGAAACGGTTCTTTGCTATTTAAGCGTTTATGTCTGTCAATATTTTCAACAAGCACAATACTTGCATCCACCATCATTCCAATTGCAATTGCAAGTCCGCCAAACGACATTAAGTTAATTGAAAGTCCAAGAAATTTCATTCCGATAAATGCAACCATAATTGAAAATGGAATTGATAGCGCTACTACGATACTTGGTCGTAATGAACTCATAAAAAGCATTAGAATAATTGTAACCAGAATAATCCCTTGAATTAAAGCATCCGTTACCGTTTTAACTGCCGCTTCAACAAGAGTTTTTTGTTCGTAGTATGGAACTAATTTTATTCCTTCTGGAAGAGTTTTGTTAATTTCCTTCATCTTTTCTTCAACGGCGCCTATTACTGTCGAAGAATTTGTTCCGAATAATTTTACTACCATGCCGGCGACAACTTCTTCAACGCCGTTATGTGTTTGTATTCCGCGTCTTACCGCTCCGCCTATTTTTATTTTTGCAACATTTTTCAAGTAAACTGGAGTTCCATCAACCGATTTTACAACAATATTTTCCAGATCTTGAATCTTTGTTGCCAATCCGACAGAACGCACAAGGAACTCTTCAGCATCACGTTCAATAAACGAAGCGCCGACATTCAGATTATTATCTTTTATTATTCTGACAATATCATTTATCGATAAATCATACCTTAATAATGCGTTTGGCTCTACTTCAACATGAAATTGTTTTTCCCAACCGCCAATTCCAAGCACTTCCGTAACGCCCGGAACAGTTTGCAATTGGAATTTAATTAGCCAATCTTGTATTGTTCTTAATTCTTCAAGAGAATATTTTCCGGTTTCGTCCTCAAGGTAATAGAAAAGAACCAAACCCATACCGGTTGAAATCGGTCCCATTTGCGGATCACCAAAACCTTCGGGAATTCGCTCGCGCGCTTCGGTTAAGCGTTCGCTGACAACTTGTCGCGCAAAATAAATATCCGTTCCGTCTTCAAAATAAATATTGACAACAGACAAGCCGAAATTGGAAACAGAGCGAATTGATTTTAAATTTGGCAATCCGTTCATCGCCGTTTCTATTGGAAACGTAACATACTTTTCCACTTCTTCCGGAGCCAATCCTTCGGTTTGAGTAAAAACTTGAACCAATGAAGGCGAAACATCCGGAAACGCATCTATTGGCAATTGCTTATAACTGAAATATCCTCCCGCAACTATAAATAGAGATAAGACGATAATCAGTAATCGGTTCTTTAATGCAAAATCTATTATTTTATTCATTTCATCCTCCTATTCTTCCTCGCCGCCAAATGACTCTTTTAGCAATTCGGATTTAAAGATAAAAGCCCCTTTTGCCACATAAATATCACCGGCGTGCAATCCGCTTAAAACTTCCACGTTTTTGCCGTTTTCTATGCCCAAGCTGACTACTCTTGGAGTAAAGCCTTTTTCGGTTTTTACGAATATTACTTTTTCGCCATTCAAATTCTGTACGGCGTCTTTTGGAACGGCAACATTCACTATTTTCGCAGAAGTGTAAACTTTTGCGGTTACAAACATTCCGGGCTTCCATATTCCATTTCTATTTTGAACTTTTACCCGTGTAACGGCGGTTCGGGTTGCTTCGTCGATAACCGGACTGATGTAAAAAAGTTTGCCGGTGTAAACTTCATGAGTAGGTGAAAAAATTTCGGCTTTCTGCCCGATTTTTATTTCGCTTAAATCTTGTTGGTAAATATTTAATTCTGCCCAAACGGAATTTAAGTTTGCAACTGTAACAATATGTTTTTCGTCCCCGATTAGTTCGCCGGGAGTCATATGCATTGCTATTATTGTTCCGTTAATTGAAGAAGTAACATCGTATCTGACAAGCGATTCATTGCTTTCAATTGTTGCTATTTTTTCGCCTTTTTTAACTCTATCACCGATTTCTTTATATATATCAATTACAACTCCTTTGAAACGAGGAACAATATGAGCCACTGAATACGGATTTGGAATAATTTCTCCGGTTAAATCTTTGTGTAAAACTATTTTATCAGGTCCAGCGGTCTTGATTTTTATTCCGAATTCTTCCATTGTCTTTTCTGAAATATTCACATAATTCTGTGCCTCTTCGTATTCTTCCTCAGTTTTTACTTTGTTTACTTCGTTTCCAAGTGATTCATACGAAATGAATCCATAGTATGTTAAACCAGCGCCGATGAGAATTCCTAATATGAAATAAATTATATTTTTCTTATTCATTGCTTTCAATCCTTACTTTATTTTCATAATTAAATTTTGTTAGGGTTAAATTTTCCAATTCGATTACATTTTCATTGTATTGTTTAACAACATCAATAAATTGCGATTCGAGATAGAACAGATTTTTCTGCGCATCGAGAACATCCAACACATTAAATCTGCCAACCATATTCCCTTCATTAATGATTTTAAGAGCTTCTTTTGCTTTCGGAATAGAAGCATTTCGCAATTTATTAATCGACTGTTGGAATGTTTTGATATTGTTCAGAAGAAATTGAAGTTTCGCTTCAAGTTGCAATAGATCTTTTCTGTAATTGAACAAAGTTTGTTGCTGTTTGATTTGTGCGTATTGAATATTTCCTTTGTTATTATTGAACAACGGAATCGGAACTGACGCTCCTAAAACAAAAGCGCTACTTGATGTTTCATTGAGTTTTCTGAAACCGAAAGTAAGCGATAAATCCGGAATAACTTTCGATTTTTCCAACTCTTCTTGCGCTTTAAGCTTATTCATTACGCTATTGTATTTTGCAAGATAAGGCGAAAGAACGATCCGCTTTTTTAAAGAATCATATTCGGGAATATCATAATTAAGATAACAGTTATTTTCGATGCTTGAATACTTAATATTTTGCGTTCCAAGTAATGAATTTAATTTTGCCGTTTCAGAGGCAAGTTTCATCTCAGTTTCTTGAATTTTAATTTCCAAAGCAGTTGAAATTAAACTTGCTCTTGCTTCTTCTGCTTGCGATGTTTTCCCAGCTAGTATTCTCTTTTGCAAATTTTCAATGAAGTCGCGGGAAATTTGTAGTAATTTTTGATTAAGTTCGTTTTGCAGCTGAAGTGTAGTTATCTCAACAAAAGTTTTACGTATTTCTTTTATTAATATTAATCGATTTAATTCCAAGTCCCATTTCGCCAATTTGGAGTTTAGTAATTCTACTTTTTGTGCTTTCGACAGTTTTCCGCCTAATACAACATCTTGTGATAGATAAATAGTTTTTTCGCTTCCATTGAACGCTGTGTAATCATTTGTTCCGAATATATTTTCCAAATCAACGCCGATTTCCGGATTTGGGTACAACCCGGCTTGCATTCTTTTGGCTTGGAAAGCGGAAATTTCCAAATTGCGAGCCTTTAATTCCGGGTTATTTCTTAATCCCAAAATTATTGCATCGTTAAGGTGTAATTTTTTGTTATTGTGATTTACCGTGTCTCCGGTAATTGTTATTGCATCAATGTATTTTTTTACGGACAAAGTATCTTGCGCAATTGCCAAATTATTTACAATGATTGCAACAATTCCAAGCACGGAAAGAATATTTCTTACCATTTTGAATTTCCTTTTTTTGTTTGGTGAATTATTTTTTCGCGAATGAGTTCGCTAAAAGTCGGAATGTTGTATTGGAATTAAATTAAAAGTGAAACTGTAGAATAATTTTGAAGTGAAATTTGAGGTAATTGTTGTTTGATAAAACTGAATTGTAAAAATTGGTTGTAAATTTTCTTTAAATCAAGAACCGAAATAACTCGTTGGGAAATAGGAAGTTTTTGAATTTGTTTTCCACTGATTTTATCAATATGAAAATCTAATCTGTAATCAGTGCAATTTTGATGATAAACCGGTGCAGTTCTCTCAAGAGAAAAAAGAAAATTTGCGGCAAATTCAGATTCAGATATATTTTCAAAATGGACGCTCCCATCGTCATGCGCGCAAAGGATTTTCTCTTGCATCGGCGCGTGGAAAATAGAAATATGCGACAAAAGTGACACAAGCAATAAAAAAGATGTTAAACGATATTTAGTTTTATTTTTGTTCATTTATTTTTCAGAAATATGCTCAATCGCAGTTTTAATTATTGAATTAATATGGTCGTCTTCGAGCGAATAATAAACCATTTTCCCTTCTTTTCTGAATTTAACCAAACGTTGTGAACGCAAAAGTCTTAATTGGTGCGAAACAGCCGAAATTGAAACACCGGCAATTATTGACAAATCACAAACGCACAATTCCTCTTTAATTAACGCCATAACGATTTTTAACCTAGTTGGGTCGCCTAATGT
>WGAL01000217.1 GCA_015494845.1 Melioribacteraceae bacterium | reverse complement strand
GTTGAAGGTGATAACGTTATAATAGACGCAAACCATCAATTAGCCGGCGAAAATTTAACGTTTGAAGTGGAAGTGGTTGATATTCGCGAAGCAACCGACGAAGAAAAAGCACACGGACACGTACATCACGACGGACACCACCATTAATTTTCAGCGCCACTGAATTAAAAAGAAAAAGCCGCATCTTTTTTGCGGCTTTTTGGGTTTTAGCAGAACTTTAGGAAATTATTTCAATAGAAGCATTTTTCTTGTTTGAATAAAATCTCCCGATTGCAAAGTGTAAAAATACACTCCGCTTGGTAATTCTTTTGCGTTAAATTTTACGGAATATTTCCCTGGCTTTTGTTTTTTATTTACAAGCGTTGCAACCTCGCGACCGAGCGCGTCGTAAACTTTGAGTTGAACTGCCAATCCATTAGCTTGCCGCGTCGCGCCGCCCGCAATGACGTAAGTTATGTTGGTTGTCGGATTAAACGGATTGGGATAATTTTGCGATAATTCAAATTTTTCAAGCGAGGAAACGTTTATTTCAATTGTTTTGGAAAACTCGTAATTACCGTTCAAATCAATTTGTTTTAAGCGATATGAATATTTCCCGCTTTCAACAGTATTATCAGTAAAAGAGTATTTCTTCGGAGAGTTGCTATTCCCTGCTCCTTCAACAAAACCGATTGTTTCAAATTCATCGCCTTTTACCGCACGTTGAATCTCAAAACCGTAGTTATTTATCTCCGTTGCAGTTTGCCAACTTAAAACAACGCCGTCGGAAACCGAATATCCTGTAAACGCAACGAGCTCAACCGGCAAAGCACTTTCGGAAAAAAACGCTAAATTAGGTTGGGGCGAATTATCATTATTAGTAAACGTTCCGCCGACAAGAACACCGCCGCTGCCTCCATTAACCGCTTTTACGCCGGAACCTAAATTTGGAGCAAAACTCGAAAGCGGCGTTGCGCTCGATGAATTTATTATAGCTACGTACTTATGCGTTTCTCCGTTGACGCTTGTGAAACTGCCGCCAATCAGAAGGTCAGAACCCTTTTCCGAGATTGAATATACTGTCCCAACAACATTCGGATTCCAACCATTATCAACGGAGCCGGTACTCGGATTCACTTTTGCGAAATATGATATTGACTCATTATCTATTTGCGTAAATGAGCCGCCAACATACAAATTGGAATTTATCATGGCTAACGAATACACCGTACTATTAGGCGCAGGATTCCAACCTGTATTTACTACGCCAGTCGATGAAATACCAACTTTGGCAAGTTTTTCGATACTTTCGCCGTCAATCGAGGTAAAATTACCGCCGACGTAAATATCGCTTCCGTCAACCGCTAACGCGAAAACTGTTTCGCTATTTCCAACATCGGCTTTCCAATCATTATCAACAGTTCCATAGGTTTTGTCAATTTTTACGACTCCTCTTCGTGTTTTGCTATTAACCTCCCAAAATTGACCTCCGCAAAAAACGTTATCAGAAGTAACGACTATAGCATCAACGTAATAATTAGCGCTTGGATTCCAATTAGCGTCAAGCGAACCGTCGGAAGCACTTAATTTTGCCAAACGATTTCGACCCGTTGTCCCTATTTCGGTAAAATATCCGCCAATATAAATATCGTTCCCGTCGATTGCAATCGCTCTAATACTTCCGTTAATATTGTCGGAAGACCACGAAGCATCTACCTCGCCGTTGCTTGAAATTTTTGCAATTTTTGAACGCTTCAAACCATTTAAAGTAATGAAACGCCCGCCAATTATTATATCGTCCGAATTTTTTACCATACAATAAATCGTTCCTACCGCTCCGTCGTAATTCGTTTGGGAACTGTTATTATCATGAACATCGGGGTCCCAAGTTGCGTCAAGAGTGGCATCAGCATCGCTCAACCTTGCCAAACCGTATCTCGTAACGGCATTTACAGATGTAAACTGCCCGCCAATATAAACATAGCTGCCTCCAAGATAAACCATTTTAACCGAATTATTAATATTTGGCGCCCAAGATGCGCTAACGGAGCCGGAAGTATCTATCTTTGCCGCATATTTCCTCAATTCGCCGCCAATCGAAGTAAATTCGCCACCCAAATATAAATACGGGTCATTATAAATAATCGAATTCACCGCCCCGTTCGGATTAGGATGCCAGTCTTCGTCCGTAGTTCCGTCCGACAATTTTACCCTAGCCAGTTTACTAATTGAAAGAGTATCTTGCATTGTAGTAAAACCGCCGCCGCAGTAAAGATAAGCCCCGTCCGTTACAAGCGAATAAACGGCGGTATTAGGTTTTGGTTTCCAAGTTGTATCAACGCCCCCGTCAGTATTATTTACTTTTGCCAAATAAGGGACCGTAAGGGTATCTAATTCTGTAAAATATCCGCCTAAATAAATATTAGAATTATTGACTACGACTGCCAATACTTGACTATTCGGTTTAGGATGCCAAGCGGTATCGAGACTTCCGTCGGAAACATCGAAACGGGCAATATATTGATACTTCGTGAATATTCCCTCAATTCTGGTAAAACTTCCTCCAACATACAATTTCCCATTAGAAATATTTAGAGCGTTTACATAACCATTAGGATTGGGATTCCAATTATCAACAGAACCGGTAGAAGTAATGTGAGCGAGATAAGACCGGGTCGAATCGCCAACTTTGGTAAATGCGCCTCCAATGTAGATGCCGCCGCTCCCGTCCGGAATCATACAATAAACATCGCCTTTTATGTTCGGATAAGATAAATTTGGATCGGTTGAAGTAGTCGTAATTTTCGCGATATTTGCGGCGTTTGGTCCAATATAGTTAAAATCGCCGGCGATGTAATAATTACTACCGTCGTACGCTATTGCATGAACGGCGTTGTCGGTAATCCAAAATGTTCTGGAAGGAGATTGGGAGAATGTGAAAATGGAAGAAACAAAAAATAAAGTTAAAAATGCAAATCGTCTCATAGTAACCCCTAATATTTTGTTATAAATAAAAATAATATAATCAAAAAATATCCCATAAAATGTGAACAAAAGCACAATTAAGCGTTATATAAAATTTTCAATGAAAATAATAAGTTCCTTTTAAATACGGATAAAGAACTATATCGTTATCAAATGAGGTTGGACGAAAACCGCCTATCTCCCAAGAAGTATATTCAAAATGAAATCTAAGCCCAAGTAAAATCATTGAGTATTCCGAAAGCATTTCAATAGCCGAGGAATTATTAGGCGAATGATATTCAACAATTCCCGCAAAATTTTCTTTAAAATCGTACCGCGCTCCGGCGCTAAAAAGAAAACTTCCTTCGACTTTTTCTCCTCCGTAATCTCCCGCATATGAAATAGCCAAGTGAAAACCAAACGTAGGTTTGCCAAGACTAAAAACCGCGCCCAGAATATACATACTTTCTTTCGGCGTCAAAGTTCCGTAAACGGCGGATTGAAAAATTTTGGACTTAAAGAAATTTTGCTTAACGCCAATGGTTAAAGTATTAATAAAATCAGAAGATACGGGGAACATCGTGAAAAGCCCAATATGCGTTCTGTTTAACGGAGCGTAAGCAAAATTTAGCAGAAACGCCTCGTAATCGGTAAAATATCCGGTTCCTGCCGGCAAGGTATATGCCGTGGGCATTGCCAAAAGTTCGTGGTCGCCGGTTCGATATTGCCAATCTTGCGCGTAAAAATTAAAACACCCCAAGATTGAGAACAAAGCAACAATTTTCAGAGCTTTCATTTCAACCTCCTAAATTGAGAAAGAATTTATTCGAATAACTCTTTCCCGATTTTGCATTTGAGGCAGAGGTTCTTAGAACAATAATTGCGGTAGAGATGCAAAATGCCTTGCACGAAAATCGTTCTGTGAGTTAAGTTTTGCAGACCGAGCGTTTTGGCGATGTCGTTTACCAATGCGTAATCGTTTTTTTGTTCGTAAAGATTAAATATTTTCAGAACCTTTTTGTAATCGTCGGATAAATTAAACACCTTGAAGTAAAGCGCAAGAAACGGCAATAAAACATTGGCGATTATTTCGTCGGCGCGGCTTAGCCCGACAAAATATTTCACGTCGCTTTTTGCTTTTTTGTAAAAGGTAAAATGCTTCTTCCACACCGAATAAGATTTAACAATAAACGCGGTTCTGAATTTCGAAATCAATTTTTTATTGGTCAAATCGCTTTGGAATAATTCTATCAATTTCGAAATGAAGTCGTTTTTCAATATTTCCCTAATAAAATACGCGCCGGCGGCAATTCTAATGGTGGGGAAATTTTGCGGTCGCATACGGAAAAAATGCCAATCGGTTTCGGACAAAAACTCGCTGTCATATAGATTTTTAACGTCGCTCCAATGTTCCGCAAGTTTTTGCTGGTAACGCGTCATATCTTCGTCGTCAGTTTCCGTCGGTTCGATAAACAATCCGGCAATTTTAAACAATGCCGCGTGAAGTTTTTC
>WGAL01000216.1 GCA_015494845.1 Melioribacteraceae bacterium | reverse complement strand
TTTTGTATTAATATTTATTTTTGGCAACGTTTTTCCACAAACTTCTCTCCGTGCAAAAATCGATTCAGTAATCAATTTCCAAACCGGAATTAAAAAAATCGGCATTGTCGCGCTTGACGCCGATACGAAAAAAACAATCTACTCAAAAAACGCTAATTTGCCGCTTACTCCCGCATCAACAATGAAGCTATTTACAACCGCGTCAATTTTGGATTTGTTCGGGAAAAACTTTCCGCTCAGTCTGAAAATATTGGCGCGCGAACTTCCGCGCAAGGGCAAGTTAAATTGCGACTTAATTATCAAGGGTTTCGGCAATCCGTTCTTCACTGATTCCGATTTGGACACGCTCGCGAAGTTAATTTATCAATCCGGCGTTAGGGAAATTAACGGGAATATCGTCGGCGACGATTCTTATTTCGATAAAAATTACTACCGCGAACATTGGGTAAAACACGAGCGCGCAAACGTAACAACGCCGCCGGTTTCCGCGATTGTATTGAACAGAAATGAAGTCCGGGTAACTTTCATTCCTAACAAAAATTCCGAAAGCGGTTTTTCGATTCAGTATTTACCCGCGTCGGATTTTTACGAAACGGATTTCAGCGCGAAAACTACGCGCCGTTATTCGATTCCAAAATTAAAACTAACGACCGAGCCAAAACAAATTAATGTTAAAATAAGCGGCAAAATCAGAAAAAGACGCTATCCCTATTCATACTACGCGTTTGTCGATAATCCGCCGCTGTTTACCGCAAATCTTTTGTACGAAAAACTTTCGCGTCTCGGAATTAAAATTACCGGTTCGCCCGCCGAAGGAAAGGCAAGCGGAAAAGAGACGGAATTGTTCTCGGTAAAAACGAGATTGGAAAACGTCGTGGAAAAAGCGAACAAGGAAAGCGATAATTTTCTCGCCGAAATGCTTTTCAAAACGCTCGGCGCGGAATATTGCGGTTGCCAAGGAAATTCGTTTTACGCAATTCAAGCGATTTACTCGTATCTCGAAAAAAAACGCATAGACGCAAAAGGCATTGAAATTCTCGACGGTTCGGGGATTTCGAGACACGACAAACTCACCGCAAAAGCGGTTACCGATTTGCTTTCCGCCGTTTATGACGACGAGGAAATTTTCAACGCGTTTTATTCTTCGCTTGCCGCCGCCGGCGTTGACGGCACTTTGGAAGAGCGGTTGAGCGGTTTCGGACTGAAAAATAATTTTCACGGAAAAACCGGCACGTTGAACGGCGTTTCCGCGCTTTCCGGTTATTTTACGACGCAAAGCGGAAAGAACGTAATTCTCTCAATTCTAATTAATTTCACAAAACTCGGCGCGGAATATTGGCGGGAAGTTCAAGATGAAATTGTCGTCGATATTGCCACAGGTTACTGATTTTACGGGGCTTAAACTTCTTTTAAATAAATTTTGTTGGGAATGATTTTATCGAAAACGTCTTCGTTGTGCGAAATCAAAATTATTGAATTGCCGTTTTTAATGTGATTTTGCAGAAGCAGAATCGTTCGCTTAACGCTTTCCAAATCCATTCCGTTTAACGGTTCGTCGAGTATCGTAACTTTTGCGTTTACCGAAAGCGCGCGCAGAACGTTTATCTT
Organism: Melioribacteraceae bacterium; assembly: GCA_015494845.1. Taxonomy (GTDB): domain Bacteria; phylum Bacteroidota; class Ignavibacteria; order Ignavibacteriales; family Melioribacteraceae; genus WGAL01. Next base: position 4,094 of record WGAL01000216.1, on the reverse strand, counting down.
TTGCTTTTGTCCGCCGCTTAAATTTTTGATTTTCTTTCCCGAAAAATTTTCGAGCGGTTCGCCGAAAAGAAGTTCAAACGATTTCCGCAAACTTCCAGAGTCAATATTTTCAAGGGCTTCGAAGATTTCACGCACGGTCGCGTTTTGGTTCAGCGCTTCGTCCGCGTGCTGGAACGCGATTGCAAGGCGTTTTCCGTAAATTAATTTTTTGTAAACGCGCGTCGAAGTTTTGCCGTTCAACTTTATTCCGTCAATTTCCGCTTCGAAGTTCGCGCTTTCGAGTCCGAGCAAAATTTTAGCCAAAGTCGTTTTGCCCGTTCCGCTCGGCGCTTTTACGTAAATAATTTCGCCTTCTCTGAGAACCGCGTCGGTTTCCGTCTTGTTTTCATTGAGGAAGGCGAGCGTTTTGCCGTAAACTTCAATCCTTTTTTTTATTTTCAGAACCGTTTTGCGCGGCTTTGTTTTTAACAGTTCTACTGAGGAAATCCATTTGAGATATTCGTCCGGCAAAAATTTCCGTTGCGCCAAAGTTTCGCCGTCCGCGTAAATTTCCGAGTAATTGAAAAAATCTTTTAAATCGGGAAATTTCCCGCCGATGAAAGAGACGATTGAATAATCGTGCGTAATGAAAACGACTGTCGGCTTGTCTTTAACGAAAATGCGGACAAGTTCCGAAAGAACGGCGTTGCGCAGAGGAACGTCGAGATGCCCGGTCGGTTCGTCGAAAACGAAAAGCGAATTCCACGCGGTCGAAAAGGAAAGTTTATCCATTGCGAAAAACGCCATTAAATTAAGAACGCGTTGCTTTTCGCCTCCGCTCGGGCGATAAGGTTCCGGATAAACGTCGAACAACCGGTTTATTTCTTTTTTCGTTAAATGCGGAAAAATATTTTTCGCTATTTGCGCTTTCTCTTGCGGCTCTTTTATTTTCCCTTCGTTTAACTGTTCCGAAATTTTCATAACGGGCGAAAGATGCGCCGAAGGTTCTTGAAAAACGTAAAAACTTCTTTTTATCATTTCCGAAACGCCGAGCGCGGACAAATATTGCGAATAAGTTTCGCCGTTGATTTTTATTTTGAATTGTTTTTCGTCGAGCAAGCCGAGCGCCGCTTGCGAAATCAAGGTTTTCCCAACGCCGGATTCGCCGAACACAAAGTTGATTTTGCCGTTCTCAAATTCGAGATTGCGGATTTCAATCTTTCGTAAATCGTCGAGCAATATTTCAACTGAAAATTTCACCGGTTCGTCTAAGCGTTTAATTTCTTTCGTTCAACAAGTCCGTTCGAAATTTCGTACGCGGAAATCAAAGTGAAAACAAGTGCAAACGCCGCCGAAATTCCTTGCAGATGCGTGGTCAAGAGTTCTTTCAAATAAAGCGGGTCGGCAAAAATTTCGCGGATTGCGAGAATGTCTTCTTTCGACGTTGCGGTTGCGAGAATGTTGCCGAGCGTGGCGGGAAGTCCGCTTAAAGTCAATTGCGGCGCGAGCCCGACGGATACGATAAAATCCGCGCTTGTAAGCAAAAACACGGACGACGCAAAAATAACGACCGCGCGGTTAATTAAATAAGGCGCGCTGTTCAGCAAAAGTACGTCGCGATTAATTATTCTCGATTCTTTAATTCCGAGCGCAAGCATCGCGTTGTAAAATCCGTAATTTTTGCTCACGGCAATTCGATTGGAAATTTCCTCGTAAACGTCGTTTGCAAAGGAAAGCGCCAAAACAAACGCGAGCCAAAGCGTTTGGACAAGCGGCGAGTTATCAAAATAGAAAAACAGCGGAATGTAGCCGAGCAAAATAATCACGATTTGCGGAATTGATTTTAACAAATCGATAAACAAATAAAATCCCGCGTTGAGAAATTTATTTTCTGAAAAAAGCAATTCTTCGCCGAGCGCGAAAATCCAACCGAAAGAAAGCGAAAGAATAACCGACAGAAGTCCGAGTAAGTAAGTTTGCGCAATTGCCGAAAGCCATTTTGAAAACGCCGCGTCGTTCAGAAATATCGCGTTCCAAATTATGAAAAACAAAAGTCCGAGAACGAACAACGCGCTCCAACGCAAATCCTTGCGCGAAAGAACTTTGTTTAATAGCGATTTGGAATTGTTGATATTTAGCGCCGTTTTAATTCTCATACTTCGCGTTCTCTTTTGCGAAAAAATAATCGGCGATTACGTCGGCGAACTTCACTGCAAAGAAAATCAACATCAGAACAAAGAGCAAAACGTCGTATTGCTTGTTCATCAGACTTTTAAGCATTCCGTAAAAAAATCCGTTTTGAATATTCAGAGAAAGCTCGACGATAATCATTCCGGTAATTTGAAAGCGCACAATCTCTTTAAACGCCGATAAATATTGGCGATGCGCGTTCCGGTAAATTTGGTTCAAAACGTGGGAACCGAAATATTTGCGAGGCGAGAAAATCCGCAAAAGCGTAACGTTTGCCGAGTTTTTGTAATCGAAATCAACTCCTTTTATTTTAGCGGTTTTAACGTAACCTTTCGATTTTTCTGTTTCGAGCAAACGGTAGAATTTATTGACGGAAGTGGCGAGTAAGCCGTTTGTGAAAATCACGAGGAAAACATAGGCGAGAAACGTTACGTTTCCGTAATCGAATTTGAAAACGTAACCGATTAAATATGCCGGCGAAAACAAAATCAAAACCGCCAGCGCCTTCGCGACGCCGTAAATAGATACTTTCAGCGTTTTAGCGTAAGGAAATTTTTTGTGATAAATTTTTCTTTCAAATTCCTTGTCAAATAATTCAATTGTTTTTTCAAGAACCGAATATTTTCCGCGGTTGCGAGATTTAAATTTGAGAATAGCGAAACTTTCGGAAAGATAGAACAACGCAAAAGCGATGAAAAGAAAATAAGCGAAAAACGCCGCCGCTTGCAACAAAATCGTTTTGATTAGTTTAGCGTTTAACGAACTTTCCGCGTTGCCGCTTTTTGTTTCGCGCGAGGTTAAAACTTTTTCCTTGTATTTTTTCAATGCGGAAAGAATTGAAGTCGCCGTTTTGCGCGGGTAAAAAATTTTTATCGCGTCTTCAAGAACCGCCATATCGAGTTCGTTGCCGATGTCGGTTTGCGTGATTCCAAGCAATTCGCGAACGTTTTTGAAATCTGTTCCCTCTTTTTGCGTTCCTGCAAGAAAAATAAGCGCGACGAAAACGACGCCGTAAAAAACAATGCCAACGAAATGATTTTTTATTTTGTTTCGCGCGGAATTCATATTTCAAAAATACGAAATTTTGCGGGAAGACTATTTGTAGCGGTTTACGGCTTTTTGTAGGCGGTCGGCAATTGCGCGACCGAGACCCGGCGCGTTAATTTTTTCGACGAGAATTGTTTTAACGCCGGAAGTTTCAAACTCGTGCAGAAAAGCGAAAAGGTTAGCCGAGGCTTCGCGCAAATCGCCGCTTGGCGAAAGCGTTTTGATTAAGGCGAAATTATCGCCGTAAGAGTTTTCGCGAAAAACAAGCAAGCCGGTTTCGGTTGGATTTATTTCGTTAAGATTTACTTCGTTTATAAATTTAATCGGGATTTCCGGCGCATAGTGCGATTTTAATTGTCCAGGCGAATTTGGCGAAACGCTGTTTTGTTTCAATTCCAATTTTTCACCGATAACTGCTTCGATTTCCTCAACAGGCAAGCCGCCGAATCTGAGCAGGTAAAATTTTCCGTCCGAATATTCGATTATCGTCGATTCAACGCCGACTTCGCTTTTCCCGCCGTCGAGAATGAAATCGATTTTGTCGCCGAGTTGTTTTTCAACGTGTTCGGCGGTTGTGGGACTTAGCATTCCAAACGAATTCGCGCTCGGCGCGGCAACCGGAACGCCACACGCCGCGATAAATTTTTGCGCTACTTCGTTCGCCGGCATTCTAATTCCAACGCTTGGTTTGCCCGACGTTACGATATCCGGCACGCTTTCTCTTTTAGGGAGAACCAAAGTCAAAGGCCCGGGCATAAATTTTTCGGCAAGTTCAAATATTTTCGGGTTCTCGCAAGTTGAGATTTCGTGAATTTGTTTTTTGTCGGCGATGTGCAAAATAAGCGGATTGAAAGCCGGACGGTTTTTTACCTCGAAAA
>WGAL01000215.1 GCA_015494845.1 Melioribacteraceae bacterium | reverse complement strand
GCAAAGTCCAATAAAACCGGCGCGGAAATGTTCGTCGGAATAGAAGGCGGAGTTCAAAATCTTTTCGGGAAGTGGTTCGCCTTCGGCGCGGTTTGCATCGGCGATTTGCGCGGGCGCTACGGCTACGGACTTTCGCCGCATTTTGAGTTGCCTGAAAAAATTATCGACGAATTGAAAAACGGCGCGGAACTCGGACACGTAATCGACAAGATAAGCGCGGAAAAAGACACGAAAAGAAAAGGCGGCGCAATCGGTTATCTTACGCGCGGCGTTTACAATCGAAAGGATTTATACGTGAACGCGGTAATTATGGCGCTCGTTCCATTTTTAAACGAAACAATTTTCGGTTTGAAAAATGGAGGATAAGAAAAAGCGCGTTTATCTTTTCGGATTTATGACGAGCGGGAAAACGACGCTTGGGAAAATTCTCGCCAACGTTCTGGGTTGGGATTTTGTTGATTTGGACGCCGAAATTATTGCCCGCGAAGGAATGACGGTTCACGAAATATTTGAAAATAAAGGGGAAAAGTATTTCCGCGAACTCGAGCAAAAAGTTTTGCGCGAAGTAAGCGAAAGGGAAAACGTCGTTATTTCGCTTGGAGGCGGAACGCTCAACAGTTACGAAACGGCGGAATTTCTTAACGCAAACGGCGTTACGGTTTATCTGAAAGTCGAACCGGAAAATTTGTATCAACGATTGAAAAATAAAATAGACCGCCCGATTTTCCGCGACCTCGTTTTGTCGGATAATCCGTCGAAAGAAGAATTCCTTGCGCGAATAAGCGCATTGCTCGAAAAGCGCGAAAAATATTACAAAACGGCGCGACTTGTAATTTCGTCGGATTCGCAACGCGTGGGAATTACCGTCGATATTCTCGCTTCAAAATTAAAGGGCTTGATTGATGCGTAAAATTAAGATGAATTTAACGAACGCGGAAACGCCTATTTTTATTGGCGAAAATATATTTGGCGATTTTCCAAGCTTATTTAAAAAAGCAAAACTTCACGGACGCGTTTTCTTTCTTGTCGATACGAAAGTTTATTCAAAACACAAAGCGTTAATCGACGAAGTTCGCAACGCTTTTGAAAATCACAAATTGATGAAAATAAACGCGACGGAAGAAGCAAAATCGCTCGACGGACTTTCCGGTATTTACAAACGCTTGATTGCCAATAAATTCGGGCGCGACGCGGTTCTTGTCGCAATCGGAGGCGGAATAATTGGCGATTTGGGCGGCTTTGCCGCGGCGACTTTTTCGCGCGGAATAAAATACGTTCAAGTTCCTACTACTTTGCTTGCGATGACCGACAGCGCAATCGGCGGGAAAACAGGAATTAATTTCGGCGGAGTGAAAAATATCGTCGGTGCTTTTTATCAACCAGAATTTATTTTGAGCGACATCGCTTTCCTCAAAACTTTGCCGCGCGAAGATATTCTTTCCGGTCTCGGCGAAGTAATAAAATACGGCGTTCTTACCGACGAAAAATTTTTCGACTATGTAGTTAAAAATTTGCCTAAAATATTAAACAAAGAAAGTCCGGTTCTGCAAAAAATCGTTTACGAATCGGCAAAAATAAAAGCGGCGGTTGTGGAAAACGACGAGCGCGAAAGCGGTTTGAGAAAAATATTAAATTTGGGACACACGTTCGCGCACGCTTACGAAAGCGTTACCTTGCATGAACTTTCGCACGGAAAAGCCGTTATTTTAGGAATCGCATCCGCGTTGATTCTCGCAAAAGTAATGAATTTGGTATCGAGCGGACTTTACGAAAAGTATTTTGAATTTTTCGAAACCGTAAAAACGGAAATAAAAACTTTCGACTTTAAACCGTCGCAAATTTATTCGATTATGCGGAACGACAAGAAAAATCGCGACGGAAAAATCAAATTTGTTTTGCCCGTGAACTTCGGCGAAATAGCGCTGGACGTTGAAGCGCCGAAAAATCAAGTGTTTGCGGCAATTAAATCCCTTAAAGGCTTGCGGTAAAATGCGGAAAATTCTTCCTCTCTTGCTTTTTCTTACAATTCTAAATTTTGCTCAAACCCGCGAAACCCGCGCCGTTTGGGTTGCAACGAATTTCCGTTTGGATTGGCCTCCGCCGGTTTACGACGAAATCGAACAGAAGTTGGCTCTCGACGAAATTTTCAAAACAATCAGAGAAAAAAATTTCAATACGGTTTATTTTCAAGTCGTCGTTAAAGCGACCGCATTTTATCCTTCCGCGATTCTTCCGCCGTCGCTTTATTTAACGGAGGATGGAGGGCGACCTTCCTACGACGCGCTTCAATACGCAATTTCGCTTGCGCGCCATTACGGTCTTGAACTTCACGCGTGGATAAACACCGCGCGCGTGTTTTCCGGCGACGAATACGAATTTATTCAATTGCCGGAACACGTTGTAAATAAACACCCCGATTGGATTGTAACTTACGGAAAAGGACGCGCAAAATCTTATTGGCTAAACTTCGGCGTTCCCGGAGCGCGCGAATTTATGATTTCCGTCGCTACTGAAATTGCGCGTAATTACGACATTGACGGAATACAATTCGATTTTTTACGCTATCCCGGTAAAAATTTTCGGGACGACGCAACGTTTGCCGCCGCAGGCGATTCGTTAAACCTGAACGATTGGCGGCGAGAAAATATTAACGCTTTTATCCGCGATGCTTACGACAGTATTAAATCGGTAAATCGTTTGATTAAAGTTGGCGCCGCGCCGTTCGGTATTTACAAAAACATTCCTGGAGCAAAAGGCGCCGAAAGTTTTTCGTTCGTTTACCAAGATTCCCGCAAGTGGCTGGAAAACGGCTGGGTTGATTATCTTGTTCCGCAAATTTACTGGGATATCGAAACCAATCCGCGTTTCGATTCGCTTGCGTACGATTGGACAAAAAACGCGTTCGGCAGAAACGTTGTTCTCGGCGTCGCCGCTTACAAACGGCCGGTTCTTACGAAGAAAAAGCAAGTTATTGAAATTATGCGCAAAACCGGCGCGGCGGGAATCGCTTTTTTCAGATACGGTTTTATTAAAAACGTTGAGTTTCCAGAGTTTGAGAAATTTGTTTATCCGAAGGAAATGCCTTGGCTTGATTCCGCTTCGCCGGAGCCGCCGGAGAATTTCATT
>WGAL01000214.1 GCA_015494845.1 Melioribacteraceae bacterium | reverse complement strand
TCTTGGTTCTTGGTTGAGATTGCGCGTGCGTTCTTAAAATCCTCGGTTTTCTTTTCTGGTTTTACAACCCGTTCATAACTTTACTTTCAGAATTGACGTCTTTCGAGTTATTGGTTTCGAACTATTTTATTTAACCAAGAACTCCTGCGCTAAGAACCAAGAACGTTTTTCGTTAAAACGAATAAAAGATATAAAACAGAACCGATAAAACAAACAACGCCCACATTCCGGCATGAACTTGTTTAACTTTTCCGCCGAAAAATTTCATTACCGGATAAGCGATAAATCCCGCCGTCATTCCAATTCCGATATTGTAAGTAAAAGAATGAATGTGTAAAATCAGAAAAAAATTGAGTATTTAAGAACGCAAACACAATCTCAACCAAGAACCAAGAACTAAGAACCATCAATCCTCTTTTTACTCCTTTTCTATTTCTCAAATAGTTTTTTCGTAAATTTGTTTTCCTAAAAATTTATCAGGATTTGAAATTGTTTGTCGATGAAGCGAAAATTTATGTAAGAGCAGGAGACGGCGGAAACGGAGCGGTTACTTTCCGCCGCGAAAAATACGTGCCGAAAGGAGGTCCTTCCGGCGGCAACGGAGGAAAAGGCGGCGACGTGATTTTTGTCGCGGACAGAAATTTGTCCACGCTTTTGGATTTTAATTACAAGAGAAAATACATTGCGGAAAACGGAAAACCCGGCGGAAATTCGTTAAAAGACGGACGCAACGGCGAAAACGTTTACGTAAAAGTTCCGGTCGGAACAATAATTAAAGACGCCGAAACTGACGAAGTATTAGCCGACTTAACGGAAGACGGCGAGCAATTTGTTGCCGCGCGCGGAGGAAAAGGCGGAAAAGGCAACGCGAGTTTTGCGACGCCGACAAACCAAACGCCACGTTACGCCGAAGAAGGGAAACCTGGCGAAGAAAGAAGAATAAAACTCGAATTAAAACTTATTGCCGACGTTGGGCTTGTCGGTTTTCCGAACGCCGGAAAATCAACGCTTATTTCGGTAATTTCGGCGGCAAAACCTAAAATCGCGGATTATCCTTTCACCACGCTACAACCGAATTTAGGAATAGTGAAATACAAGGATTACAAGAGTTTTACAGTCGCCGATATTCCAGGTATTATCGAAGGCGCGCACGAAGGAAAAGGTTTGGGCTTGCGTTTTCTGCGTCATATTGAACGGACAAAAATAATTTTAATGTTAATTGACGTAACCGACGAAAATTACCAAAAAACTTACGACACTTTAATTAACGAATTGAAAGAATACAGCGAAACGCTTTTCAAAAAGAAACGATTACTTGCTTTTTCTAAAATGGATTTATTACCCGAAGAAGAAACGCAAGAAGTTAGACGGCGAAAGGTAAACGGCTACGAAGGAAAAATTCATTTTATTTCAGCTGTCTCAGGTTTCGGAATAAAAGAATTGCTTGACGATCTTTGGACGAAATTAACGGAAGAAGCAAATAGTTTGTAAAGACGCCCAATTGGGCGTCTCTACGATAATTGGCGCATTGGTTGTCGTCTAAAAACATTTTAGAACAAACTAAAAACTCAAAACTCTTGACCACGCAAAAAATTAAAATACTGCTTTTGTTTGCGATTACGCTCGTCGCGGTTTTTTTGTTTGCTCTGACAATTGGCTCGGTTAATGTCGCTTTCCCGGAAGTCGTTTCTGCGCTTTTAGGAAACACACATTCGAAAAACGCTTCGATAATTATGCAAATCCGTTTGCCGCGCGCTTTGCTTGCCGTTGCTGTCGGTGGCGGACTCTCGGTTGCCGGCGCGGTTTTACAATCGGTTCTTAAAAATCCGCTTGCAGAACCTTACGTTTTGGGAATTTCCGGCGGCGGAACTTTTGCCGCGCTTCTTTCAATGCTTCTGGGATTTTCATTTTTCCTCACGCAATTTTTCGCATTTGCCGGCGCGCTGTTCGTTACGGCGTTCATTCTCTATCTCGGTTCGAAAATGAAAGCCGGATTTCAACCCACTACAATTTTACTTTCCGGCGTAATGATTGGCGCGTTTTTCGGCGCGGCGATTTTAATTACGGTTACGCTGATGCGCGAAAATTTACAAACTGCGTTGTTCTGGATTGTAGGAACGCTTTCGTTTGCCGAACAGGCTCATTCATACTACGCTTTTTACGTTTCCGTTCTTCTTTCGTTTTTGATTTCCTTACGTGGCTACCGACTGAATTTAATTGCGATGGAAAACACGGACGAGCAAACTCTCGGAATAAATCTGAACCGCGAACGCTTGATTTTATTGGGCTTGAGCGGAATTTTAACCGGCGCGCTCGTCTCGGTTTCCGGCGTAATCGGATTTGTGGGAATGATTGTTCCGCACATTATCAGAAATAAATTCGGTTTTGATAACCGGTTTATTTTGCCTCTTTCCTTTTTAGGCGGAGCGGTTTTGTTGCTCGCCTCCGATACTTTAGCGCGAACAATAATTTTGCCTGCGGAACTTCCGGTAGGCGCAATCACCGCGTTTTTCGGTACGCCGGTTTTCATTTGGTTGATTAAAAAGAGAGAATACGGATTTACTTTTTAATTAAAGATTTGGATTTTCTCTATTTGTCTCGAACCATTAATTTCGTTCCGCCGCGACGGGCTCTGCGCCTATGCTATTACAAAAAATTGTTAAATATCATATTCGTAGCGTAGATTTCTTGCAATCTGTGAAAAACAAAAAAAACGCTAATAATTTTTCGCTATTTTCTTACCTTCAACGAACAAGTACGTTGAAGGAAATTATTTTCAATCATGCCAATCATTTAATCATCCTAATCTTGGTTCAAGACGTTGGCTTTGGGTTTACAATAAAATAGATTGCCACGCTCACTTTGCAAGCTCGCAATAATAAACATTTTAAAATCGTTTTTGTATGGACAACTCGCGAGTTGTCATTACGCGTTAAAAATACCTTGCCGTTAAATCAATAAGTTTTTTCACTTTTTCCGTGTATGGCGGATACATTAATTTTAGCGGCGAAAACCGCGCTTGTTGCATTACGGCGCGTTCGTGCGAAAACGTTTTGAAACTGTAAAATCCGTGCGCGTTGCCGCTTCCGCTTGTTCCGACGCCGCCGAATGGCAAATTGTAATTAGCGAAATGCACAACCGTATCGTTAATTGCCGCGCCTCCGGACTGAATGTTCTCAATAATTTTATCGATGAAATTTTTTCTGTTTGAAAAAACATAAAGCGCAAGCGGATTGGGATTTTGTTTCGCAATTGCAAAAATTTCATCTTCGTTTTCGTAAGTCAGAACCGGCAACAAAGGTCCGAAAATTTCTTCTTGCATTATTTTCATATCAAGGGAAACGTTCGTTAAAACGGTAGGCGAAATAAAATTGTCGTTTCCGAAAACTCCGCCGATGCGAACTTCCGCACCTTTCGAAATTGCGTCGTCGAAAAGAAATTTCAATCGTTTAAAATGCGCATCGTTAATAATTCTGCAATAATCGCGGTTCTTTTCCAAGTAATTTATTGAACCGTAAAATTTCTCAATCGCGCGTAAAAATTCTACTATCAGTTTTTCCAGGCTGTTTTTATTGACTAAAACGTAATCCGGCGCAATGCAAGTTTGTCCCGCATTGATTAACTTTCCCCAAATAATTTTTTCGGCGGCTTTGGTTAAATCGTAATTTTTATCGACAATCGCCGGCGACTTTCCGCCGAGCTCAAGCGTAACGCTGGTTAGATTTTCCGCCGCGCGCGACATAATTATTTTTCCGATTGCCGGACTTCCCGTAAAATAAATATGATTAAACGGCAAATCCAAAAGCGATTGCGTAATTTTTGCGCCGCCTCTTACAACGGCAAGTTCATCTTCGGGGAAATTCTCTGAAATCAATTCATAAATTAAATCGGCGGTCGCGCTTGAAACTTCCGAAGGTTTTATGACAACCGCGTTCCCCGCAGCAATAGCTGAAACAAGTGGCGCAATCGCTAATTGAAACGGATAATTCCAAGGCGAAATAATCAACGCGACGCCTTTACTTTCGTAGCGAATGAAATTTTTAGAACCGAGAAAAGTAATCGGCGCGGCGACTTTACGCGGCTTCATCCATTTGTTTAATTTTCTGATAGCCAATTTTATTTCGGAATAGACCGGATAAATTTCTGTGAGTTTTGTTTCCGCCGGCGATTTGAAAAAATCCGAATGAACGGCGTCGCAAATTTTCTTTTCGTTTTGCTCGACTACTTTTAAGAGTTTGCGCAATTTTTCTTTCCGCTCCGTCGCGGTTGAGTTGCGCAAAGCAATTACGTTGTTGTTTAATTTATCAAAGAGTTCTTGAAATTGATTTTGAATATTT
>WGAL01000213.1 GCA_015494845.1 Melioribacteraceae bacterium | reverse complement strand
TTATTAATATCATTCCAAATAGTTTTTATAGCAAGTCTGTCGTTTTTCTTGTCAATATTTTCAAATAAATGCCCTGAAAGAACAAACGCTTCGCCCTGTGATTCTAAAATATTTCTTTTCTTCAAATTTTCAATTTTGCCGATTCCAATAGCAATTCTTGCGTCGCTATATGCATAACTAATCGTTTTTTTTGACATTATGTTCTTCCGGCTCTTTGCTCTTGGAACAAAACTACGCAAACGTGTCCGCAACATTAACGCGATAATCAAAGACAACTCAGGTTTTGAAATTACAGCCTGAAAGCTGTCGCCTCTATAAATCTGAAAATATATTTTTGTACCTAAAATTTTTTTCTGTGCATCCGCAAAAGTTTTTTTAACCAATTCGATAACATTTTCAATTTCACCTTTCGGGAGTTTCCTCGATTTTACAATATCGCCTGTTAGTACGGCAAAAAATGGCATTTTCTTCTTTTTTAATTAGTTTCGTATCTATAAATATAACCTATCTAAGTTATATTTGCAAACTTTTATTAATAATTATAACCTATATAAGTTATAATACTAAATATAACCTTATAGGGTTATAATCATTGTCTCCTAAATAAAGACGATTTCAATTTCCAATATTTAGCATATTTCATAAACACGCCGCAAGATGAAACTATGGCGAGAATGAAACCTTCTTTCCCGTCGAGAAATCCTGCTTTCAAAAAATACATAGTAACAAATTTGTTAAGCGCAAAAATAGGAAATAAAATCATCGGATAATTTTTCCCTTTCTCGAAAATCTCTCGTCCTTGTAAAGAACTGTAACGATTAATCTTTTCGCAATGTTTTTCAAGCGTCGGATAAGTATAATGATAAAACACAGCGTTTATTTTCGGTTTTTCGTCGTCTATCAGAACCGTTTCGTGAACTTCAGCGTCGTTGTAATTCCCGAATTTTTTGTTAAAAATTCTTAACTTAAATTCGTTTCCCCAGCCGGAATGCTTAATTAATCTGCCGAGATAAAACGATTTTATTTGAACCTTAAACGCTTTGTTTTTAGCGTTCTCAATCGCCTCTTTTATTACCGGAACAGATTCTTCCGCCACTTGCTCGTCGGCGTCAATAGATAAAACCCAATCGTAAGAAGCGGAATTTACTGCCAACTGTTTTGTTTTGCCGTAACCGAGCCACTCCGTTTCAATCACTTTACAGCCGTACTGCTTACAAATTTCAACGGTTCTGTCGGTTGAACCGGAATCAACCACAACAATTTCGTCCGTCCATTGCAAAGATTTCAAACAACGTTCGATATTTGCTTCTTCATTCTTCGTTATTATTACCGCTGAAATTTTCGTCATTTTCGAAATCCGTTCATAAATTTTTTTATATGTGAATGCAACTTATCGCCGAAAGTGAGTTCCGGCTCGGGAAGTTCGCCGTAAAACTCCTCGCCGCGCCGTAAATATTTTTCCGCAAAAATTTTCGCGGTTATTCCCCATTTGTCAATAAATTTATAATAACCGCCGGTTTTACCAAGTCGCTTGGTGGTTTTAGAGGCAAAATGATAAACGCGACTCTTCCCTACTCCCTTGAAATAGCGAACGCCGGCTTGCCAAAGTTTCATTGAAAAGTCCGGGTCGGAGTACATTCCCGGCGAAAACTCAACGCTGTAACCGCCGACTAAATCCCAAGTATCTTTGTGAACAATATTCGGAGGCCAAGTCGCCCCGCTCCAATCTTTTTTTTCGAGTTTAGAATAATTAGCGAGAAGTTTATCTTCGTCAAACGAACTCAAATCGTCGCCAGCGTCAAATTCAATTGCGGACGGATTATTGGTTCTCGGTTCAATCATTGTGGAAGAGAGAAAAAACATTTTATGCCCGATTTTCTCAATCTCATCAAAAAGAAATTTGTCCCAATCCGGCAAAGCGTACATATCATCGTTCATATAAAGAATGTAATCGGTTTCAACAAGAGTTCGCGCTAAATTTAGTCCGAAACAAATACCGGCGTTACTTCCGGTTCTTGTAAAAGAAATGTTTTGCTCTTTAAGAAAATCAACTGTTCCGTCGTTTCCTTCGTTCGCGTGAACAATAATTTGATGCACGAACCTTGAATTTTTTCGAATGCTTTCAATACAAAGTTTCAAGTAATCGAGATTATTCCACGTCGGAATTAAAATTGAAAATTTTTCGTTTCCGGTTATTTCAGTTCTGTGTTTTTCGAAATTCATCAACTTTTAGATTTTTGGTTTAATTGTTAAAATAAGAAATTTTTTCTATAAAATTTTCCGTTTTGAAACAACCTCGTCAAGATAAACGC
>WGAL01000212.1 GCA_015494845.1 Melioribacteraceae bacterium | reverse complement strand
GAAATATTTTATCCGACAAACGACGTGGCGAACGGTTTAACCGGAGCGGATTTGGTAAGTTCCGGCTACGTAAATTCAACGCCATATACGGGCGATGACGTCATTGTTTTAATTGTCGATACCGGAATCGATTGGAAGCACGAAGATTTTCAGAATTCCGGTTCGCCGAATACAAGCCGGATTTTATACATTTGGGACCAAACGCTTACTGCTTCTGGAAGCGAGCAAACGCTGGAAGACAGAGACGCCGTTAATTTTTCCGGATTGGATTACGGAGTTGAATATACAACGAGCGATATTAACGACGAGATTGACGGGACGCCTGCAAATTTTGTTAGGGAAAAAGACATAAACGGACACGGCACTCACGTGTCAGGTTCTGCGGCGGGAAATGGGAACGCATCTAACGGAAAATACGCAGGCATCGCTCCGAATTCCGACATTGTTTTTGTAAAGGCTGGCGACGGTTCGTTTCCTACAAGCAATTTAATTGACGCGCTAACATACGCAAAAGCTATTGCCAATACCGAAGGAAAACCGGTTGTCGTTAATATGAGTCTCGGCGGACATTCGAACGCGCACGACGGAACGCGCGACTTGGATTTAGCCGTTGACGATTTTACGTCTTCGGGAAACGGCAGAGTTTTTGTAGCCGCGGCGGGCAACGAAGGCGATAATCCTATTCATATTTCCGGAACGGCTTCAGCCGGCGGAACCGCTTCGGTTACAATAAACGTTCCTTCCTATTCTGCTAAATCCGGCAGTAATAATGATTATTTTTATTTGGATTTGTGGTGGAGCGACAACGAAAGCATAACCGTTGAAGTTACAACTCCGAATGGATATTCTTACACTCAAAATAATGATTCGCAAGGAACCGGCGTTACGGACGACGGATATATTTATGTTTTTAATTTCGTGGATGGAAGTTATACCAACGGCGATAGAAGAAATTATTTTAAGATTTACGACGGCGACGCTTCGTATCCGCCGGCGCAAGGAGATTGGACGATTACTCTTACTAATAATTCTTCGACGGATATGACTTTCCATGCGTGGCTTTTCGCTTCCTCAATGGGCGCGGCATTGCAAAACGGAAATACGGATTATACCGTAGGTTCCCCGGGCGTCGCCGTATCCGCAATTACGGTTGCCTCTTATGTAGGCAGATGGAGATGGCATGCGAGCAACGGCGGAAATTATTCTTACGGCTCGCCTGACAGGTCGGATGATATTTCGTCGTTCAGCAGTATTGGTCCTACTCGCGACGGAAGACAAAAGCCAGACGTAGCGTCGCCCGGACAAGCCGTTATTTCCTGTACTTCCGACGACGCTGCAATTGCTTCAACGTCGCAAATTACGTCCGACTATCATAAAAATCAAGGAACAAGTATGGCTTCGCCTGTAGTTTCCGGGTGCGTCGCTCTTTTGCTGGATTATAATCCGAATTTGTCGGCATCCGATATAAAGACCGCATTGCATAACGGAGTAACAACCGATAGTTATACCGGCAATTCTTTGCCCGATTATCATTGGGGCTACGGGAAAGTCAATGTTTTTAATTCGCTTGTAAATTTAATTAACTCATCCACGTCTTCCCACTACGATTTGCTCGCATATGATTCTTGGGGAAGTGAATCTTCAACAAATCTTGATGCAAATGATAAAATTGCGGTTAAATTTACGCCTTCGAATTCGGGGGAAGTTACCGGCGCTTTCTTTCATCCGTCGGCAACCGTGGATTTGAACGGCCCGTTATATTTTGAAATTTGGTCCGACGACGGTTCGGGATTACCGGATTCAAAATTGGGTTCAACGGTTTCTTTTGATAAATCCGGGATTTTGAATTACAGTTGGAATTACGTCAATCTGACTTCTTCCAATGTTAGCGTAACATCCGGAAACGATTATCATATCGTTATGTATTACGCTAACGGCAACAATTTTTACATTAGAGCAAACAATAGCAATATTTCCGGCAATTCCAGCATAAATACCGGAAGCGGTTGGAGCCATTTCAACTCCGCAGATTTTCGTTTGCGTCCGGTGGTTGCCACGTCCGAATCTCTAACTCCAGTCGAGTTGGTTTCTTTTACCGCCGAAACTAACGGTAACAACAAAATTCTTTTAACTTGGGAAACCGCGACGGAGGTTAATAATTTCGGTTTCGAGCTACAAAGAGCGTTTGACGATGAGGATAGCTCAAGCGGAAATCAAGTTTGGGAAAAGATAGCTTTTATTGAAGGGCAAGGCGCAAGCAATTCCGCGCATAAATATTTTTATACGGACAATGTAAACAAATCGGGAAAATATTTTTACCGGTTAAAGCAAATGGATTTGGACGGCGGGTACGTATTTTCGAAAAAGGTGGAAGTGTTTGTCGGATTTCCCGCAAAGTTTGAACTTTTACAAAATTACCCTAACCCGTTCAATCCGACAACGAACATCGCTTACGTTATTGCGAACGGAGCGAAGCTCCGCCCAAGGCGGACTAGCGGAAATTCGGCTTATGCTAACAATTCGACAGATTGCCGCGTTAATTCCAAGAAATTGGAATTAACTCGCAATGACGGTCAAGTTCAAGTTTCTCTCAAAATTTACGACGCGCTCGGACGCGAAGTTGCTACTCTTGTGAATAAAAAACAATCGCCCGGTAAATATTCGGTTCAATTTAATGCTAGGAAACTGCCAAGCGGAGTTTATTTCTACACGTTGCGCGCCGGAGATTTTGTCCAAACAAGAAAGATGATTTTATTGAAATAGGAACGCACAATTTGAGCGTTTTATAGCAGACGAAGCGTTAAACTTCCAATTGTAATTTTCTCAAATAAAGAAAAGCAACTGAGGCAATTAAACTAACTGCGATAAATATCGGGGTAAAACCGATTGAAGTCATCAAAATGCCGGAAAAGAGAGGGAAAAGCGAAATCGTAATTGAAAGCGCTCCGTAAACTCCGCTGTAGAGCGCGCGATTTGTTTCGGTGGTGATTTCGTAAAGTATTCCTTCGATTGAAATCTTTTGCGCGCTTATGCTTAATCCAACCAAGAAAAACAATGCGTTGTAATAAATGAAGGGCAAATTGTAAGCGACCAAAAGAAAAACCAATGGAAGCGAAAACTGAAACATTATGAAAACTTTCAGCACGTTTTTATAACCTTTCGTGTGAACGTATTTCGACCAAAAAAGATTCGACAAAATCATTCCCACAATTTGAACAAGCAAAAGATTTCCGATTTGCTTCTCGGCAATTTGAAAAACGGATTTCCCGAGCGCAATGTAAAAGGGAATTATCGTTAGCGCAAAGCCGGTTAGGTTTACGATAATTATGAACGTTCTGAAATTATTGTCTTTCCGCAAAATATCCGGCACGGATTTAAGCACTTCCCAAATTGTACTTTGGTTTTCCTTAATCTCGGAAGGTTTTTCCTTTATTGCCATAAATCCGAACGAAGCGATAAAAAGAAGAATTGCCGCAATTCCGAAAAGAACTTGATAATTTTGCGGATAGTCGAACATTTTCAACAATTGCCGCGCGGTAAGCGCCGAAATTAAAAGTCCCACGCCGCTTAAAAATTGGCGCGTAACAAGAAATTTTTTCCTCGTCGGCGTATCCATACTTTTGCCGACGATATCCGTGTACGAAACACCTGCAAACGCTCCGCTTACGCTGAAAATAAGCATCAAAATAAAAATGATTGCAAGAACGAAATTCGCCGAAACTTTGTCGTAAAAGAACACGGTAAAACTCAATCCGGCGAAGGCGGAAACGCGCAATAAAATACCGAGCAACAAATATTTTTTCTTATATTTTTTTTTGTTGAGGTAACCCGCAAAAATTAACTGCGCCAAAAACGGAACGCCGATTACGACGGAAGTTAAAATTCCCAAAGTGGTTTGCGTTCCGCCGACGCTCAAAATTAAAGCGGGTAAAATTGTGTTGCGTTCGGCGAAAGTCTGCGCCAAAGCAAGCCAGAAGCCGTGCCAAACAAGCGCGTAAAAATTCCGCTTAAGATTTTGCATTAAACGGAAGCCAGCGCTTCTTCAATATTTTTAGTATCGACAATTACCGGACGAACGCCGAAATTTTGCTCTAATTTTATCCGGCTTTCTTGTCCCATTTTGTGCGCTACAAAAACCTTGCAATCTTTAAGGAATTCGATAATCAACTTGGGATTATCGTGATGCGTGTGTTTTCCCTCGGCGAGAATTCCGTACGGATTTAATCTTTTTTCGATGAAATTTTTATTTTCGTCGTAAATGTAAAAATAAGGCGCAATCCCGAAATGTCCTTTCCAGATTTGTTCGTTTTCATCAACGCCAACTGCAATAAATTTTCTTTCCATTTCTAAACTCCTATTTATTTTCTTTTACTTTCTTTTTCAGTTCGTTTAACTTATTCAGCGCGTCAATCGGCGTCATTTCGTTTATCGGAATATCCGAAATTTCCTTTCTTAACTCGTCGTCTTGGAACTCAAACAAGTTATACTGCAAATCGTTTTCAATCTTTTTGATTTTCCGTTTCCGTTTTATTTCGTAAGGCGTCAGTTCTTTTCCTTCAAGATTATTCAGAATTTCCTTTGCGCGTTTCGTTACGAAAGGCGGCAGTCCAGCCATTTGAGCGACTTGAATTCCGTAACTGTGGTCGGCGCTTCCTTCGGAGACTTTGTGCAAAAAGATTACTTTGTCGCCGTATTCCCTAACTTCGACGCGCATATTTTTTATTCGCGGGAAAAGATTTGCCATTTCGTTCAATTCGTGGTAATGAGTGGCAAAAAGCGTTTTCGCCGCAACGTTCGGATTTTCGTGAAGATATTCGGTAATCGCCCACGCAATTGAAATTCCGTCGAACGTGCTTGTGCCGCGTCCGATTTCGTCCAATAAAATCAGACTTCTCGGCGTTGCGTTGTTCAAAATGTTCGCCGTTTCGTGCATTTCCACCAAGAAAGTCGATTCGCCGGCGGAAATATTATCGCTTGCGCCGACGCGCGTAAAAATTCTATCGACAATTCCGATTTCCGCTTTTTTGGCAGGCACAAAAGAACCGGTTTGAGCAAGCAGAACAATCAATCCGGCTTGGCGCAAATAAACCGATTTCCCCGCCATATTCGGACCTGTTAAAATTATTATCTGTCTTTCCGAATTATCAAGAACCAAATCGTTCGGCGTGAACTTTTCGCCAGGCGGCAACGTTTTTTCAATTACCGGATGCCTTCCCTTAATAATTTCAATTTTGTTTCCGTTGTTGAGTTCAGGCTTTACGTAATTATTTTCAACAGCGGCTTGCGCAAAAGAAAGATAGCAATCAATCTCGGCAATAATCGCCGCGTTCTGCTGAATTTCCTTCGAAAACTTCGCCGCGCTCTTTCTAATTTCATCGAACAGCGAATATTCGATTTCCTCGATTTTTTCCTGCGCGTTGAGAATTTTATCCTCGTAATCTTTCAGTTCCGGCGTAATAAATCTTTCGCCGTTTACCAAAGTTTGCTTGCGAATGTAATTTTCGGGAATTTTATTTTTATGCGCGTTGCTTACCTCGATGTAATAACCGAAAACCTTGTTAAAGCCGACTTTCAGCGACGGAATACCGGTTCGCGCGCGTTCTTTTTCTTGAAATTCCGCAATCCATTTTTTTGCGTTATGTTTTATGTCGCGCAGTTCATCCAATTCCGCGCTGTAACCTTCGCGAATAATTCCGCCGTCGGTTATTGAAATCGGCGGTTCGTCCGCAATTGCATTTTCGATTTGATTAACGAGAATTTCCAAATCGTTGAGATTTTCGTTCAGTTGTTTTAATTTTTCCGCTTCGGCGACGTCAAGCAGTTGACTAATCAAAGGAATTTTTTTCAACGAATTTTTAATATTCACAAGTTCGCGCGGATTAGCGCGTCCCGTGCTGATGCGGGAAATCAACCGTTCAATGTCGCCGATCTCCCTTAATTCGTTCTGCAAATTTTCCCGAAGCGCTTTGTTGTTTACCAAATTTTCAACGCTGTCAAGCCGCTTTTGTATTTTCTCGACTTTCGTCAATGGCGCGGAAATCCACTTTTTAAGCATTCTTCCGCCCATCGGCGTTTTTGTGTAATCCAAAGTTTGGATTAGCGTTCCCTCGCGCGTTCCGTCCTGCAACGTTTGCAAAATTTCAAGATTGCGCTTTGTGGATAAATCCAACGCCATGTAATCGGTCGGATTGTAAAGCGAAATTTTATTGATGTGCGGAAGTTTCGCGCGCTGGGTTTCTTGCAAATATTTCAGAACAACTCCGGCGGCTACAACCGCTTCGTTTTTATTTTCAAGCCCGAACCCTTTTAGCGATTTGACGCCGAAATGTTGAGTAAGCAAATCGAAAGCAAAATCGTAATCGAAAAACCAATCTTCCGTTTTTGTGATTCTAACGCCGGGCAAAAAACTGCGAACGTGGTCGCCGAAATCGTAAAACGTTTCCTTGGAAAGAAGAACTTCGGACGGATTTATCAGAGCAAATTGCTCGTTAAGTTTTTCGTTTTGAACTTCGTAAGCGTAAAACTCGCCGGTTGAAACGTCCGCAAATGAAAGCCCCACCGACTTTTTGCCGAAAT
>WGAL01000211.1 GCA_015494845.1 Melioribacteraceae bacterium | reverse complement strand
TTTATGCTTAGCGGCGGCGAGCGTCAGCGACTTGCAATTGCGCGAGCGTTGCTCAAAGACGCGCCGGTAATGATTTTCGACGAACCGACGGCAAATCTCGACTCCGAAAACGAGCGGGATATTTTAAATACGATTTACTCAGTTACCAAAAACAAAACTTTAATTTTAATTACGCACAGATTAGTTCGACTTGAGAACGCCGATGAAATTATCGTAATGAAACGCGGCGAGATTGTAGAAAGAGGAACATTTAGCGAGTTAATCCAAATAGACGGCGAGTTTGCAAAGATGCGGAATATTCAGATGAATTTGTTGGGAGAATAAAGGCGTAGAGGCGCAAAAAGCTAAATTATAACAAAACTTACGTCATTACAAGCGAAGTGACGTGTCTCCGCCTTAGGCGGACTGTCGGTTCAGTAAACCCTTGCTGAAAATTTGGTAGATTGCTTTGCTTCGCTCGCAATGACTTCTCTTTATTTTTTTACTACGAACGCCTGCACTACAAACAAAGAACTTTTGTACCCCCGGCAGGAATCGAACCTGCGCACAAGGTTCCGGAGACCTTTGCTCTATCCACTGAGCTACGGGGGCAATCAAAATTTTAAGGAACCGGGTCGTGTCCGTGTCCGCCCCAAGGATGACAACGAGCAACGCGTTTAATGCTCAACCAACCGCCTTTTAAAATTCCGTATTTTCTCAAGGCTTGCAACGAATATTCCGAACAAGTTGGAATGAACCGGCAACTTGAAGGTAATACCGGCGAAATAAACATTTGGTAGCCGCGGATTAAAATCATCAGCGGATAAGCGAGCGCCTTAACCGTAAACCAGTAAATTTGCAGCGCCAAAGATTCCGATATTTCTTTTTCCGCAGCGTTTTTCATTTACATGCTGATAATATCGTTGTAAATAATAATAACCGTCAACAGCAACAGTAATGCAAAACCGATATTTTGAATAATCATTTTTACTTTTACGGAAAGTTCGCGTCTTAAAACCGCTTCAATTAAAACAATTGCCAAATGTCCGCCGTCCAATCCCGGAAACGGAATAATATTGATTATCGCCAAACTCAAACTCAGCGCGGCAAGAAAATACAAGAACGAGAGCATTCCGTTTTCCGCCGATTTTGCGGCAAACTTTGCGATTTTAACCGGACCGCCAAACGCGCTTCCGAAAGCGATATCGCCTTTAATCACTTTGGAAAGCATTTTGTAAGTAAGAACCGTGTAATCGCGAATGTTTATTAAACTCTGCTCGAACGATTCAAAAAATCCGTAACTGCGATACGAAACTTTTCCGGTGTAAGTTTCCGAAAGACTAACGCCTATCAGTCCTTCCATATTCGGCGTTGCCGTAACCGCAAGCGTGTCGGTTCCGCGCAAAAGCTTAATTTCAACCGGTTGCTCTTTGTGAGACGAAACTATTCTGATGACGTCTTGAACCGATTTTACTTCTTCGCCGTTTATTGCAAGGAAAATATCGCCTTCTTTAATTCCCGCGTCTTCGGCGGGCGAGTTTTCCATTACCATATTTATTATCGGACGCGTGTCGCCAATCGGCAAAAAGTAGCCTTGTTGGGCAATGTTTTTAATTTCGTTCGACGCAACGGTTAGAACCGTATCTTTTCCGTTTCTTAAAATTTCTATTTTTGCAATCGGTCCTTGCGCGGAAACCAAACGGTTAATTACGCCTTCCCAATCGTTTACTTTCTTTCCGTCGATTGCCAAAATTTTATCGTTTGTTCGAAAGCCCAATTTATAAGCCGCGGTTGTATCCGCAACAACGCCGATTCTTGTCGTTTCAATTACTTGCTTGCCTTGGAAAAAATTAATTCCCCAAAAGATGAAAATCGTAAGCAGCAAATTCATAACGACGCCGGCAATAAGCACGAACACTTTTTTCGGCGTGGATTTAGAGCGGAATTCCCAAGGCTGCGGTTCTTTTTCGGCGTAATCTTTATCGTAATTTTCGTCGATAATTCCGGCGATTTTTACGTATCCGCCCAATGGAAGAAGCGAAACCCGGTAATCCGTGTTCCCCTGCAAATCCAAATCCTTTGGCAAATCGCCGAAAGTAAAGCCGGTTAATTTGTTCCAACCGAAAAGTCTTTTGCCGAAGCCGATTGCAAAAACATCAACGCGCATACCGCTAAGTTTTGCGGCGGCAAAGTGTCCGAACTCGTGAATAAAGACAAGAATTCCTATTGTTATCGCAAAATATAAAAT
>WGAL01000210.1 GCA_015494845.1 Melioribacteraceae bacterium | reverse complement strand
GTCATATCTTCGTCGTCGGTTTCCGTCGGCTCGATAAACAATCCGGCAATTTTAAACAATGCCGCGTGAAGTTTTTCCAAGTAGTTTTCGTCGTCGGCAATTTTTTCGAGGAAATCCAAATTTGCCAAACGCGCAAGTTTCATCATTTGCGTTTTGTTTTGAGTGTAGCCGAGCGCCTCAAAAAGAAATTCGTAAAAAAGTTGTTCCCACAATCTACGGTTCGACAAATCCAAATCGGCAAGCGGCGCAACGTCGTATTCCTGCGGCAAAGCAAAATTGATTTTCGGTTCGGAAATTTTATTGTCGTCCAAAAATTTTAGTTCCTTCAATCTTCTTTCCATTCGCCTTACTTTATTTGCGAATCTTTCCAAACCGAGTTCCGCAATAAAACGCTCGCGAAGGAAATAATCCGTAGTTAAAGCGCCCTCCTCGCATTTTAATTTTTTTACTTTGGGATTGCTCTCGGAAAGCTCTTGATTTTTCAAAGCGTTGAGATAATCTTTTGAAATAAAATTTTTTAACGCAAGAACCGGAACTTTTCGTCCGTCTTTCGTATAAACGTATTGGTGGCGGTTTTTATTTTCAAAAACAACGTGAAGAATTACGCTGTTGTAATGCTTGTCGATATTGTGTCCGTGCTGTTTCCAACCTGAATAATCAAGGTCAATTTCCACATCGCCGACAAAAATAAGCGAATCAATTCTGATTTTCGCATTGTGGAAATCCGGCCCGGACTTATCAATATTTTCTTCGCCGGGCGAAAGAACCTCAATATCTTTGCCGTCAAGCGTTTTCAGTTTTCCGTTAAATTCTTGCGCGAGCCAAAGTTCGTGGAGTTTCTTTTCGGTATTGTTAATTTTCTCTGCCATCTTTTTTTGTAACGTTTTTAACGGTTTTATTCAATTCTTTTAACCGTCGTTCCGTAAAATAAACAAAATTTTACGTGACGTCCAAAAAATTAATCGAACGCGGCTTCCAATTTTTCAAACATGTTCGCGGTTATTTGCGTGAATATTCATCGCAAGCGCAATCATTGCAACGTTAACAATAAGAGCCGTTCCGCCGTAACTCATAAACGGAAGCGGAATTCCGATTACAGGCATCAAGCCGATATTCATTCCGACGTTGATAAAAAAGTGAACGACAAGCGTAGTCAAAATTCCGATTACCGTCAGACTGCTGAAATAATCTTTGCTCTTGCTTGCAATTTTCAGTAATCTGAAAAATATTAACGCAAACAAAACAACCGCCAGTGCCGCGCCGATAAAACCGAATTCCTCGCCGACAACCGAAAAAATAAAATCAGTCCATTGCTCGGGAATAAAATGCAATTGCGTTTGAGAACCGTGCATATAACCTTTTCCCAAAAGTCCGCCGGAACCGACGGCGACGCTTGCTTGAATTGCGTTGTAGCCGGAACCGAGCGGGTCGGCGGATGGATTAAGAAAAGATAAAATTCGCTTTTGCTGATGCGGACGCAAAAGTTTAATTCCGAATTCGAAAAGAAAAATCGACGCGAGATTAATCACAAAAATCGTGATGCTTGTAAACAAATCTTTTTTGAAATAAAAAAGCGCGGCGATGATTGCGACAAAACCGATTAACAGCGGAACGGTTCCGAAAAAATAAAGGAAAATAATAACGGGCGGCGAAATCAAAGTGAACAAGCCGAATAAATCCAATCCTGCCCAAAATAAAATTGCGAGCGTAATTATCATATAAACAAGAGCCGTTCCCATATCGGGTTGAGCCAAAATCAAAAGCAACGGCGCAACCGAAATCGCAATGGAAATCGAGAAATCTTTTACTTTATATAATGTAACGTTCGGCTTGCTCAACCAATACGCGAGCATAAAAATCAATCCGATTTTTCCGAGTTCCGTCGGCTGAAAACCGATAGGCCCAAGCACAATCCAACTTTTTGCGCCGTAAGTGGTTTTACCGACAACCAAAACAAGGACCAATAAAAACAGCGTCAAAGCGTAAGTCGGAACGGCGAGTAATTTAATTAATCGATGAGGCAAAAAATAAATAAAGAAAAAAACCGCGAGAGAAAGCACGGAAAAAAATAATTGCCGATTAAAATTGTCGGACGCGTATGGATGCTGAAAAGTCGCGCTCTTTATCGCCAGCAATCCGATTGCAATAAGCGCAAGCACCGGAAGGAACAACGCAAAATCAAACTTATCCGTTATTTTGGTTTTTATTTTCAGCGCGAACTCCCTTCCAAATACGTTTTAATAATTTTATACGCAACCGGCGCGGCGTGCGTCGAACCGTAACCGGCGTTTTCAACTACAACGGCTACGGCGATTTCCGGTTTATCTGTCGGCGCGTAAGCAATAAACAATGCGTGATTTTCGCCGTGAGGGTTTTGCGCCGTTCCGGTTTTGCCTGCAATTGGCAAATTTTTATCATAAATATTATGCGCCGTTCCTTTTTGATTTGCAACAACTTCCTCCATACCTTTTTTTACGTATCGGAGTTTTTCCTTATCCAAATTGATTTCAATTTTATCGAACCTAAAATAATGAATTTGATTTGTTTTATTATCAATATACCCTTGAACCAAGTGCGGAACTGTTAGCGAACCTTTGTTTGCAATTAGCGAAACGTATTTGGCAAGTTGCAACGGCGTTACGGAAACTTCGCCTTGTCCGATGCTTAAACTCAACAGCATTCCGTTGTTCCAGCGTCTGCGTCCAAGCCGGCGATTGTAATAATTTGAATCCGGCAACAATCCGGTTTTTTCTTCGTAAATATCAATTCCGGTTTTAGCGCCGAAGCCGAAAAGCCGCATATTTTTATACCAAACCGGATAGCCCATTTTTAAGAAAAGCAAGTAATAATAAGTGTTGCACGATTCTTCAATCGATTCAACAAGGTTAATTTTTCCGTGAACGTGGTCGCAACCGAAAAAGCGGTTTCCGTATTGCAAACCGCCTTTGCAAACAATCGTGTGATACGGCGTAACTTTTCCGCTTGTCAAACCGGCTAACGCTTCAAGCGGTTTAATCGTAGAACCAGGAGGATAAAGCGACATCGTAACGCGATTAAACATCGGTTTGTTTTTATCGCGCACAAGCGCACGCCACTCGTCGATTGACGCGGAAATCAATTTCGCAGGGTCGAAAGTTGGCGCGCTCGCCATTGCAATAATTCCGCCGCTTTTCAAATCGATTGCCACAACCGCGCCTTTTTTTCTGCGCAGTAATTTTTCAGCGACTTGTTGCGTCCGCTTGTCGATTGTCAAAAGCAAATCGTTCCCTTTTCTCGGCGGTTTGTCTTGCCTTCCGTTATCGTAATATCTGACAAATCGTTGTTTCGCATCAACAACGATGTAACGCTTTCCTTTTTCGCCGCGCAAATATTTCTCGTAACTTCTCTCTATTCCGCTTGCGCCAATCAAATCGCCGGCGGAATATTCCTCGGAATTTTTTTTCAATTGCTCGGCGGTAATTTCTTGCAAATATCCGAAAACGTGCGCTCCGTTAACGCCGAAAGAATAATCGCGCTACGGCTGAAAATTAACTTCCACGCCAGGAAGCAAATCAAGAAACTCATTGATTTTATTGACTTCCGTGAACGTCAAACCTTCCTTAACGCGCAACGGCTTGTATTTATTGTAAACCGAAAACTTCGCTTTTACTATTTTCTTTTTTATTCGCGGCGTGAATTGTAAAATGTCGCCGAACTTCGTAAAAGCCGATGTGTCGAAATAAGCGGGAATAATGTCGATTGCGTAGGTCGGTTTATTGCTTACAAGCGGTTTGAAATTTCTATCGAAAAAAATTCCGCGCGGCGCGGCGATAGGCAAAACCTTTATGCTGTTTTTTTGGGACTTCTTCTCGTATTTGTTTTTATTCAACAATTGAAGGCGCGCCAACTGCAATAAAACCGTAAGCGTTACAAAAACAATAAACGAGAAGAAAATTGAATAACGAAGCGCTCTGCCGTGTCGCTCATTCATTTAAATTAACCTCTGGCGTTAAAAACAATAACGGAACAGCAAAAAGCATCGTGTATAATCCTGAAAAAATCCCGTAAAAAATTATCGCATAAAGAATATTAACCGTAAATCCATTGAGGAAATTTATTAGAAACGCCGCGACCGACGATGCGAAAAAGACAAGCCAAATAAATTTGTACGAAAAAATTTCCGTTCCGAAATTATGTTTGTTTTCATTAGCGATAAACGCCACAACCGTAAGCGCAAAAGCGTTTACGCCGATAATACCGCCGGAAAGCAAGTCAAAAAGCAAGCCGGTAAAAAAGCCGAACAATAACGAATGAGTTTTTTTGAGCGA
>WGAL01000209.1 GCA_015494845.1 Melioribacteraceae bacterium | reverse complement strand
TGAAAAAAATCGCCGAAGCGATAAAATCGTGGAAGATTAAAGATTACGTGATTGAGGTTCAAGGGCATACGGATAACATTCCGGTAACCGGTTCAAATAAATACGAATCGAATTGGGAACTTTCCGCAAACCGCGCAACGAACGTGGTGAGGTATTTTATCTCGCTCGGCATTCCGCCGGAAAGACTTCGCGCGGCAGGCTACGCCGATACGCATCCGCTTGTTCCGAATACCGACGCAAACGGAAATCCGATTTCCGAAAATCAAGCGAAAAACCGTCGCGTGGAAATAATTATCGAAAGAACTTCCGAATAAAAAATCCGAACAATGCGAAACGAATTTTACAACGATTTTGATTTTGAGCGCGTAGAAGAAAGCAAGCGACAAGGCGATTACCGCGCGCCGTTTCAAATAGACAGGGACAGAATTATTCATTCGTCCGAATTCAGAAGACTTCAAGGCAAAACGCAAGTTTTCCTTTCCGGCGAATACGATTATTACCGAACGAGATTAACGCACTCGATTGAAGTCGCGCAAGTCGGGCGTTCCATTTGTTCTTATTTGATTTGGAAAGAGGACGCGCCGTTTAACGAAAAATATTTTGTTAATCCCGACTTGGTTGAAGCGTCCTGTTTGGCGCACGATTTGGGACATCCGCCATTCGGGCACGCCGGCGAGCGCATTTTGCACGAACTTATGCTTCCTTACGGCGGATTTGAAGGGAACGCGCAAACCTTGCGTTTGATTACGGAAATTTTTTTCAGAACCGGCAACGCGCGGCGCGGCATAAAACCGACGCGCGCTTTTCTCGATTCGGTTCTGAAATACAAAATTCCTTTTTCCGATTTTGACGAAACTCCTTCAAACCATTTCATTTACGATTACCAGAAAAAATATATCGATTTCGTTTTCGGCGGAAAGAAACCGCCGGAGAATTTGGATTTGAACGAATTCAAAAGTATTGAATGCCAAATTATGGATTGGGCGGACGATACGGCGTACGCGATAAACGACATTGCCGACAGCATTTCCGGCAGATTTATTACAATCAAACAATTGGATAAATGGCAAAAGGAAAACGAAGCGGATTTGAACAAAGCCGACTGCGAAGCGCTGGAAAAAATCAAACGCTGGATTAAAGAAAGCGTTTTCAAATCTAAACTTTCTTCCGAAATTGGCGATTTCATTCACGCCATTTCAATTAAAGAACGCGCAACGTTTATGGACGATTTGACGAACCGTTACAAATACGAATTGGTAATCGACGACGAGATTAAACGGCTTGCGGCTCTTTACAAAAAAGTTTCTTTCGATATTGTTTTCCAATCGCCGCAAATTTTTCAGATGGAATTTAAAGGAAGACATTTATTAAGCAGTATTTTCAGCGCATTGAAGGAAAATTACGTTACCGCGATAAAGCCGCCGCGCTTGCTTCCGGATTTCACCGATTCGCTCTTGCGGAACGAACCCGACGAAACCGGACGCGCGCGAATAGTTTGCGATTACGTTTCCGGCATGACCGACCATTACGCCGTAAGAACTTACAAACGCTTGTACGACCCGGACTTTATTTCGTTTTCCGATTTGATTTAAATTTTCGTATCATTCCGTATTATGAAAGATTTATTAAAGAACGCGTTACTCGACCAAAAAGAAATTTTCGGCGACGAATTGTTTACGCCGCCTATTGAGATATCTATGAAGAAGAAAAAAGAGAAGAAAGAATACGTCGCAAAGTCGGAATCGATTTTTATTTCAGAACCGACGTTTAAGTTTGAGAATATTAACACCCTCGAAGAACTTTACGCGGAAATTCATACTTGCGAAAGATGTCCGCTCGGCAAAACGCGTACGAAATTCGTCTTTGGCAAAGGCAATCCTGACGCCGATTTGATGTTGATTGGCGAAGCGCCCGGCGCGGACGAAGACCGGTTGGGCGAGCCGTTTGTCGGCAGAGCCGGCAAGTTGCTTACGGATATTTTGAAAGCGATTAACTTTTCGCGAGACGAAGTTTACATTGCGAATATTCTCAAATGCCGTCCGCCTAACAATCGCGACCCGCTGCCATCCGAACGCGAAACTTGTATGCCGTATTTGATGAAGCAAATCGAATTGATTAAGCCGAAAATAATTCTCTGTTTAGGAAGAATTGCCGCTACGACTTTGCTCGGAACAAAACTTTCGCTTACAAAAATGCGCGGCGAGGTTTACGATTTTCGCGGAATAAAATTAATGGTAACTTATCACCCTGCGGCGTTGTTGCGCAATCCGCAGTGGAAACGGCCTGTTTGGGAAGACGTTCAGAAATTGAGAAAATTATACGAGGAAATTGTTGAAAATGGCTAAGAAGAAAAAAAGTTCGACCATAGAGAAAAAAATTTTTTCCGAACTGAAAGACCGCACGCCGAAATCTATTGAAGCGGAAAAACAAGTCCTCGGCGCGATGTTTTTGGACGAAAGCGCGCCGCCGAAAGCGTTTGAAATATTAAAACCTGAACATTTTTTCGATTCTAAGCACATCAAAATTTTCGACGCAATGTTCGATTTGTTCGAAGACGGCGAACCGATTAACATAATGAGCGTTTACAACGAACTTGAAAAGCGCGGACAATTGGAAAAAGCCGGCGGCGCAGAGTATTTGAGCGAATTGACTCAAAGCGTGGTTTCCGCCGTAAATATTGCTTACAACGCGCGAATTGTTTTGGAAAAATGGATTTTGCGCAAGATTATTTCAAGTTCCATTGAAATGGCGGACGAAGCGCTATCCGCCGAAAAAGACGTTTTCGATATTCTCGACGAAGCCGAGCGGAATATTTTTTCCATCGCGCAGGAAGGTTTGCGCGAATCGTACACGCCGATGGATAAAGCGGTTAAGGATACTCTTGAATATATCGAATCGATTCACGGCAAGAAGAATAACGAGAATTTAATTGAAACGAACTTGGTTGAATTCGACGCGTTGCTTGGCGGGCTTCAGAAATCGGATTTAATTATAATTGCCGCGCGTCCTTCAATGGGTAAAACCGCGTTTGCGCTTACAATTGCGCGCAATATTGCAGTTGAGAAAAAAGTCCCGATTGCCTTTTTCAGTTTGGAAATGTCCACGTTGCAACTTGTAATGAGATTGATTTCATCCGAAGCGAAAATAGATTTGCACAGGTTAAGAACCGGACGGTTCCCGGCTGAGGACGGAAAGAAATTGGGCAACGCCGCGTCGCGTTTGAAAAGCGCGCCTTTGTTTATTGACGATACGCCTGCGCAAACCGTGATGGAAATTAGAGCCAAAGCGCGCAGAATGAAAGCCGAACATAAAATCGGGTTAATAATAATCGATTATTTGCAATTGATGACCTCCTCCAAAAAGATGGAAAGCCGCGAACGGGAAATTTCGATGATTTCCTCTTCCTTGAAAGCGCTGGCGAAAGAACTCGATATTCCGGTGATTGCGCTTGCACAGTTAAATCGCGCGGTTGAGCAACGCGCCGATAAACGTCCGATGCTTTCCGATTTGCGCGAGTCCGGTTCAATCGAACAGGACGCCGACGTTGTCGTTTTTCTTTATCGTCCTGAATTTTACGGAATTACCACTTTGAAAGACGGAACCGTTACCGACGGTTACGCCGAAGCGATTATCGGTAAACAACGGAACGGGCCGACAGGCGTGGTTCCGTTGCATTACATTAAGCAGTTCGGACGTTTTGAAAATCGAGTGATTAACGTAGATGGTTTGCCGGAAGGAGCTCCGACGAAAAGTTTACAGGAAAACGCAAGCGATAACGATGTTCCGTTTTAATTTTTATAAATGTTCGTCATTGCGAGTCCCGATTTATCGGGACGAAGCAATCTGTTACATTGTAAAATTTGAATTTTTGTGGAGACGCGATTAATCGCGTCTCTATGGAGATTATGTATTTTCTTTTCTACGTTGTAATTTACTAATATGAAAAAAATAATCTTAGTTTTACTACTTTTTGCTTCCATTGTTTTCCCGCAAGCGAAACTGCTTGTTTATATGGACCTTGAAC
>WGAL01000208.1 GCA_015494845.1 Melioribacteraceae bacterium | reverse complement strand
GTGTATAAGAGACAGTTGTTATAGAGATAATAAAGAATGACAAATATTATCAGATAAGCAAGCGATTCGAAAATTTGAGTCGGGTAACGGGGAACGTCATCAACGCGCGTAAAAATAAATCCCCAATCCGCTCCCGTCGGTTTGCCAATAATTTCCGAATTAAACAAATTTCCGAGCCGAATAAAAGAACCGCCGAGCGCAACGACAATCACAATTCTATCGAGCAACCAAAGATAAGGTTGGTCTTTCTTCTTTTTGGAATAAAGCCAAAGCGCAAGTAAAATGCCTATTGCCGCACCATGACTTGCCAATCCACCGTGCCAAATCATTAAAATTTCCAACGGATGCGAAAAGTAGTATTTCGGATTATAGAATAAACAATGTCCCAATCGCGCGCCGATTACGGTTCCCAAAATCATATACCACAACAAATCGTTTAAATCTTCGACGTTGCGGTTTTCTTTTTTGTAAATTCTTGAAAAGATATGAAAACCAATAATGAAACCGAGCGCAAAAAGCAATCCGTACCAACGAACCGAAAACGGACCGAGTTTAAATATTTCAGGATTTACATTCCATGTAATCAATTATCTCTCCCTATAAAAGAACGCATTAAGCGCGTTTCGGAAATCAAAATCAGATTTCCATTATTTCTTTTTCTTTTTCCGCAAACAATTCGTCAACGCGTTTGATGTGTTCGTCGGTGAGTTTTTGAATTTCGTCTTCCAAATCGTGCATTTGGTCTTCGGAAATTTCTTTGTTCTTTTCTTGTTTCTTTACATGGTCTTTTGCGTCGCGACGAATGTTGCGAATGGCAATTTTTGCGTCTTCGGCAAATTTTTTAACCAATTTTACAAGTTCCTTTCTGCGCTCTTCGGTAAGCGGGGGAATCGGAATACGCAAGTTTGTTCCGTCACTAATCGGATTTAAGCCAAGTTCGGCTTGCAGAATCGCTTTGTCAATTTTTTCCACCATGCCTTTGTCCCACGGCGTAACATTAAGCGTGTGAGGGTCAAGCACGGAAACATTTGCCACTTGATTAAGCGGCGTCATAACACCGTAATAATCAACCTTTACTCCATCCAAAAGCGCGGTTGTTGCTTTACCGGTTCTGATTTTTGCCATTTCGTGCTTAAACGCTTCAATGGATTTTTCCATTCTTTCTTTTGCATCGTCAACATATTTGTTTTGCATAATTGCCTCTGATTTATTTTAATCTAATTCTTTTACGCTTGTTCCTATTTCTTCGCCTTTTACTATTTTGAGAAGATTATCCGGAACGTTCATATTAAACACTTTAATTTCAAGATTGTTCTCTTGACACAAACTGATTGCCGTTAAATCCATAACACGCAAGTTTTTGTTCAGAACCTCCAAGTAGTGGATTTCTCTGTACATCATTGCTTCTGGATTTTTCTCCGGGTCGGCGTCGTAAACGCCATCGACTCGCGTTCCTTTTAAGATTACATCAGCTTCAATTTCAACAGCGCGCAAGGAAGCCGCAGTATCCGTGCTGAAATACGGATTTCCGGTTCCTGCGCCAAAAATTACAATTCTTCCCTTTTCCAAGTGGCGCACCGCTCTGCGACGAATATACGGTTCGGCGATTTGCTCCATTTTAATTGCGCTCATCAATCGCGTAAACATTCCGTGATTTTCTAGTGCGTTTTGCAAGGCAAGAGAATTAATCATCGTCGCAAGCATTCCCATGTGGTCGCCGGTTACGCGATCAATTCCTTGTTCCGCCGCGTTCAATCCGCGGTAAATATTTCCGCCGCCAATAACAATCCCGATTTGCACGCCAAGTTCGTGCACTTTTTTAATTTCTTCGGAAAAGAAATTTAAAATTTGCGGATCAATTCCGGAGCCTTTTTCTCCCATTAATGACTCGCCGCTGAGCTTCAATAAAATGCGTTTGTATTTAAGTTCGTTCTCCATATTCATTCCTTTCAGGCAAAAAAAAAGGTCTTATAAAAATAAGACCTTTTTTCGATTTATTAAACGATTTATTTCTTCTCGTCCGCCACGTGGAAACGATAGAATTTCTCAATCGTAACGTTTGTTCCGTGCGCTTTGTTGTATTCGTCAAGCAATTGTCCGACGGTTTTTGTGTTGTCTTTAACAAAAGTTTGTTCAAGCAAGCAAACTTCGCTGAAGTATTTATTCAATTTACCTTCGGCGATTCTATCGAGAATTTGTTCCGGTTTGCCTTCTTTGCGTGCGACTTCTTTGTAGATTTCTTTTTCTTTTTCGATTGCTTCGGCCGGAACTTCGTCGCGTTTTACGTAAAGCGGTCTCATTGCCGCAATTTGCATTGCAATGTCTTTCAACATAGTTTCGAGTTCTTCAGTCTTTTCTTCAACATTGCAAGCTTTAATCATAACACCGAGATTTGCGCCGTG
Organism: Melioribacteraceae bacterium; assembly: GCA_015494845.1. Lineage (GTDB taxonomy): Bacteria > Bacteroidota > Ignavibacteria > Ignavibacteriales > Melioribacteraceae > WGAL01. The sequence continues at coordinate 2,593 of WGAL01000208.1, read as the reverse complement.
GTGAATGTAATCGACTACCAAACCGTTTTCGGTTTCAACAATGGCAAAACGGGAAATTTCAATTTTTTCGCCTATTTTACCAATTACATCGTTTAATTTATCGGCAACTTTAACGCCACCGATTTCCAAATTCATCAACGCATCTTTATCTGCGGGTTTGTTCTCAACTACAACTTCGAGAACTTCGTTCGCAAAGTTTTTGAAATCGTCGCTGTTTGCAACAAAGTCGGTTTCACAATTTACTTCAACGATAGCACCGCTTTTTCCGTCGTTCCAAATTTTAGTTACAACTACGCCTTCGTTTGCGGAACGCTCGGCTCTTTTTGCCGCTACGGAAGCGCCTTTTTTTCTGAGAATTTCAACGGCTTTGTCGAAATCGCCTTCGGCTTCCGTCAAAGCTTTTTTACAGTCGAGAATTCCCGCTCCGGTCATTTCTCTAAGTTTTTTTACATCTGCTCCACTAATTGCCATTTTTATCTATTCCTTATTTTTTATTCTTTTTCTTCTTTATTTTCAGTGTTTTCGGCTTTAGGTTCTTCTTGCTTTACTTCTTCAGTTTTAGGTTCTTCAACCTTTGCTTCTTCTGTTTTCGGCTCTTCTGTTTTTACTTCTTCTTTTACTTCTTTCTTTGTTTCTTCCGCTTTTTTGGAAGATTTTTTACCGCCTCTGCCTTTTTTATCTTTTCCGTCCAATCTCACGCGACGGATACGAGGTTTTTTCTTCTTATCGCCTTTATCTTCCGCAATTTTCTTTTCTTTTTCTTCTTCGGCTTTCATTTCGGCTTTAAGTTCTTCGGCTTTCGCTTGTCCTTCAATAACGACGTCAGCCAAAGTTTTCGTAATTAATTCAATTGTGCGAGCCGCGTCGTCGTTTGCAGGAATAGGATAATCGACTTCTTCAGGATCGCAATTCGTATCGACGATTGCAAAAATCGGAATGTTCAATCTGTGCGCTTCTTGAACGGCGATTGCTTCTTTTTTAATATCAACAATAAAAAGAGCGCCAGGAAGTTTCTGCATTGTTTCAACGCCTTCGAGAACTTTTCTCAGTTTTTCTCTTTCGCGAGAAAGTTTAAGAACTTCTTTCTTCGTCATTTTATCGAACGTTCCGTCCGATTCCATTTTATCGATTGCGTGCAAACGGTTAATGCTTTTTCTGATTGTTTGGAAGTTGGTAAGCATCCCGCCCAACCAACGCTCGCTTACCCAATTGCTGTTGGCTCTTCTCGCCTCGTTTGCAATTACGGATTTTGCTTGTTTTTTGGTTCCTACAAACAAAACGCCCCTGCCTTGCGATACAATATTATACAAAGCATCGGCGGCAACGTCGATCAATTTAACGGTTTTCTTTAAATCGATAATGTGAATCCCGTTTTTCTCCATGAAAATGTAAGGTTTCATTTTGGGATTCCAACGACTTGTGAGGTGGCCGAAATGCGCTCCGGCTTCGATGAGTTGCTTGAGAGTTACTCTTGACATAAGTATTTCTCCTGTTTTTCTTCTACTTTCTTCATCTCCGCTTATCATCCTGAATTATCTCAGGACACAGGAAGCGGATCCGAAAGTATGAATGATTAATAAATTAAATGAATTAATTAGATTGCAAAAAATATTAACGTTTCGAAAATTGAAATCTTTTTCTTGCCTTCGGTTGCCCGTATTTTTTGCGTTCAACCATACGCGGATCTCTGCGTAAAAATCCTTCGGCTTTTAGAACTTCGCGATAATCTTCGTTAATTCCGACCAAAGCGCGCGCAATTCCCAAACGGATTGCTTCCGCTTGTCCGGTAATTCCGCCGCCGTTTACATTAACAAAAACATCGTATTTGCCTAACGTATCGGTAACTTTAAACGGCTGTAAAACGGTATCCCGATGAACGTCAACCGTAAAAAAGTCTTCAAAATTTCTCTTGTTTATCGTAACCTTTCCGGAACCGTTTCTGAGAAAAACTCTTGCAACGGAAGTTTTTCTTCTGCCTACGTAAATTTTATCTGCCATTTATTCCTCTTAAAGACTTAATGTTTCTGGTTTTTGAGCGCTATGCGGGTGGTTTTCACCGGCATAAACTTTTAATTTTTTAATTAATTTTCTGCCGAGTCTGTTTTTGGGCAACATTCCCCAAACAGCGTGTTCAATCACTCTTTCAGGATGTTTTTGCATCATTTCGGCAAAACTGATTTCTTTTCCTCCGCCAGGATACTGGGTATGATGGAAATAAGTTTTTTGCTCTTCCCTTTTTCCGGTCATACGAATTTTATCGGCGTTAATTACAATTACGAAATCGCCTGTATCCATATTCGGCGTAAAAATAGGTTTGTGTTTTCCGCGAAGTATTTTCGCGATTTCACTTGCCAATCTTCCCAAAATTTTATCCTTAGCGTCAACCACATACCATTTACGATCGGCGTCTTCGGTTTTAATGAACTTTGTCACTTTTTCCTGTTTCACAAAATCCTCCAAACATAAAAATATTTTTAGCCTGAAAATATATTTTTATTTTTCCCAAAAGTCAAGAAAAGGAATTTTTTTTAATTTTCGTCTATTTTGTCAAGATTCAAAATCGGCAGTTTTTGTTGGTTGTTCGTGCATGATT
>WGAL01000207.1 GCA_015494845.1 Melioribacteraceae bacterium | reverse complement strand
GTTACTTACAGTAAAATTATCAACTATGCAAAAATGACGAAATTGAAAGAACCAATCGAAATTATTAATGAAGTAAATGATAAACTACTTTTCAGAAAAAATTAGACGCATCATTTTCACAACATTAAAAAATAAAAAAGCCGCCTAATTTGGCGGCTTCAAAAGAAACTTATTATTTTACCATAAACCTTTTTTTATCAAATTCAATTCGTATTTGGCGTTTTGTTTGTACTGTTTGTCTTTCAACGCTAACTTGAATGCTTTTTTTGCTTCCTCTTTTTTCTTCAAACCTTTTAATGCCAAACCTTTGTAATAATAAATTGCACCTTTGGATATTTTCGATTTCTTGCCTCTGTATTTCAAAGCGTTATCTGCCGCTTCCAATGCTTTTTGGTATTCGCCTGTGTCGTTGTATAATTCGGCAAGCAATAAATAAGCGGCGTCATATTTGTAAGAATCAACAGCTTTTAACAAATATTGAATTGCTTCTTTGGTTTTGTGCTCTTTTTTAACTTCTTCGGCTAGTTTAGTATAAGCGATTGCTATATATTTTTTTGCTCTTTTTTTAAGTTTTTTGTTTGTCGTTTTTTGAGCGAAAAGTTCAAAATTATCCACAGCAAGTTGGTATTTTTTCAAAGCGTAATAAGTAGTTCCCAAACCGTTGTATGCGTTAGGAAAATCGGGATTTAATTTAATACATTTTTTAAGAACCTTTTCGGCGTCTTCGTATTTGCGTAATTTCTTTAGCGCAATGCTTTTCTGATAATACAGTCTGTAATCCTCGTTAATTTTTAGAGCTTCGTCGTATTTTGCAAGTGCTCCGTTATAATCGCCCGATTTTAAGAGCTTGTTTCCTTCGTTGTAAAGTTTTTTGGCTTCTACGCTCATTTCCGTGTTTTGGGCTAAAACGCTGACTGCGGAAATCAGAATTGCAAAAAGGAAGACCAATGTTTTTTTCATTGCTAAATCCTCGTGTTTTATAAAAATTTGTGCGGAAGGCGGGATTTGAACCCGCACGCCCTTTCGAGCACTACCCCCTCAAGATAGCGTGTCTACCAATTCCACCACTTCCGCAATAAATAAGAAGTTGCAAAAATATATTACGCGCTTTAAAAAAGCAAATTTAAATCCGGTTCCAAAAATTTGGTAAAAATTTTAACTAAAAAAAATTACCGCAATTTTTCATTTAACTTTTTCAATGCATATTTCTTCCCTTTTTCAGAATATCCAAAATCATTTCCTGCAATTGATTTTATTGCATCAAACGCTTGAAATTCAATAAACGGCAAATTAGTCTGTTCCACAATTTGGCTTAAAAGAGTTAATCCTTTTTTCTTGTCCAAATCAGCAATCCGTTTTGCAATTTTGATTTTCGTTAAATCGTCGTCTGTTTTAGTAAAAATATCGGTAAGTTTCTTGACGCTCGTTTCATTCGAAAGAAATTTCACGAGTTCATCATCGGATAATTTTTCAATATTAGTTTGATGTGATGAATTTTCAATTCTATTGTGAATTTCATGTTTATCTTCTGAATTAAAATATTTGCCTAAAGCAGAAAATCCGTAAAAAATCAAAACAGTCGCGAGCAATCCGATTAAAATATTCCTTAAAGCTCTAATTTTATTGTCGGTTCTTTTAACGTAAAGAAAAAGCGCAAAAATTACCAGCAACGCTCCGTAAAATACAACGACAGTAGGCCCGCTCGGCAAATCGGCAACATAAGAAACGTAAAGTCCCGAAACACTGACTACCAAACCCAAACTCCAGCCAATCGCAAGCTGTTTCCAAAGCACATCGGTAATCATCATCGAAGCAATTGCGGGAACGACAAGGAAAACAAATACGAGCAAAACTCCGGCTGTTCCGACCGAATGCGTAATTACAATTCCGAACGAAACATAAAACAGAAAATCCCAAAACCGCACGGAAATTCCTTGCTTTTCCGCCAATTCGGGATTTTCTGAGATGAGGAAAAATTTCTTCCTGAAAATGAAATGGAAAATTCCTACGCCGGCGTAAACTATTGCCGCAGTTTCAATTGTTTTTAGTTTTACCCAAAGAATTGAACCGGTAAGCAGTTCTTTTATGTGTTCGGCTCCGTGCGGCGCTTTGTCGATTACCAAAATTGCCAAAGCTGCGGCAATTGCGTAAGTAAGCCCGATAATCGCTTCTTGCGGAATTTTGTTATTTCTGAACCGCGCAATGGAAAAAACCGCCGCGCCGACAAACGTAAAAAGCAACGAAAACCAATACGCTCCGGTTGTTCCGGGCATTATTCCAAATAAAAATCCGACTGTCGTTCCGAGAGCCGCAATTTGCGCAAGAGCCAAATCGACAAAAATTACTTTACGGCGGATTACATGCAATCCCAAATAGGAATGTATCCCAACCAAAATCAGGCATTCGAAAAATGCCGGAGCCATTATATCCCAAATATTTAAATTCATTTTATTCTCATCACTTTACTAGAAGGCTTTGCATAACCCCGAAATTTGTCATTCTGATCCTCCGCCAAGGCGGAGCGGGAGAAGAATCTCAAAACCGGTAAT
>WGAL01000206.1 GCA_015494845.1 Melioribacteraceae bacterium | reverse complement strand
TTCTTTGCTTGTGCCGATTACAGTAGCCCCGCCCGACCAACTGACGTTTTGTCCGTTAATGTTCACTAAAACAACCGAACCGTTCGGAGCGTTCACTTCAAAATCGTTCGCGGCGGACAAATCGTCGCCGTTAATATTAAATACATTTATATAAGGATTGTTGCCGGTTAAGGTGAGTTTTCCCCATTCAAAAGTTACGGCGCCATTTTCGGTATAACCGCGTAAAACGTCGGAGAGATTATATAAATAACTTCTCGCCGCCGTAAAATCAATAACATTGTCTTGTCTGATTGTTCCGTCAACGCTTACAGCGCCAATATCCTGAAAATCTCCGTAAACAAGATTGCCGTTATAAACTCTTCCAGAAGCGAAAGTGATTTTACGTCCCACAATAAGAACGTCGCCGCTGTTTGCAGGTAAAACGTCGCCTACGCTGTAATTGGATAAGGTAGCGTTTCTTCCGACCGCCATTTTACCTTGCGTATCGGAAGAGGGTTGAGAAACGTCATTTAATACGAAAACGTTGTAATCCGACGCTACGCCCAATGTTAACGGGGCATTGTTAAGCGCCAAATAATTTACGGTTGCATCTATTGTTAATGTTGCGCTGTTTCCTGCATCAATGTCGCCTACAGTCCAAATTCCGGTATTTTCATCGTAGTTTCCTTGCGAAGGATTAGCCGAAACAAAATCCAAACCGAGCGGCAACAAGTCGGTTACTTCGACGCAAGAAGAATTTGCTTGTCCTTGGTTTTCAACCGTAATGGTAAACGTAATTACGTCACCGTCCTCAGGATTTTCATCGCTGACGGTTTTAGTTAAAACCAAGTCGGTTTCTTCAAACCATTGAATTTGCGCCGTCGTTTCTCTTTCTACGTTTGTAGGCGTAGCAAGAACCAGTTTTTGATATTGGTCAGGATTATCGGCTCTTACAAATCTGGTTCCTTGCGGAATTACAACTTCGGCTGTCGCCGTTACGGTTACGTTATTTTGCGTTCCATGCGTCAAATAAATTACAGGCGTGGAACCGCTTGCGTCCGTATATACAGTTGTTTCGCTTAAAGTTCCGTCCGTCGCCGTAAGATGAACCTCAACGTTTGCCGCCGGAGCGTTGTTTTCGTCGTAAGCTTCCACCGTGAAAGAAGCGTCGTTGCCAACGCCGAGAGTTTGGAAATTGGGATTTATTACAAGCGTTTGAACCGGAGTTGTGTTTCCGGCGTTTGCCATAGCGTCGGCGACTATTTGTTGTCTTCTCGCTTCAACGTCCGCCGGCGAGGTAAATCCCCCCAAACTGTCGCTGAACGTCCAAATCGCGCCTTGAACCGCCGCCGCTTCACGATCAACATCCGGCAATGCATCCGGGCGGTTCGTAACGTAAGGATAATAGTTATTTAAAATGTACGTAATTTCAGGAGAAGTATTTCCTGCGTCAATATAATTTGTGTTCCATTGTAAATGGTGCATTAAGTCAATGCAATACAAGTTTACATTTTGTCCGTTTACCGTGGCGTTGATTGTGCCTGCATAAGAACCGCCATTATACGGAACTTGGAAATGTACGGATACGCCGTTGGCAATACTCGTCGGAACCGCAGTTGCTTTAGTATCTTTGCTGTCAGCAAAAATATTAGTTGCGAAAAGCAACGTTACAAACAAAAGACTTAATAGTTTAATTTTTTTCATTTTTTTCTCCTTTATTAAAACTCGCCTCATTAGTTACAAATGACATACCAGAACGAAAAAGTCGAAAAACACGCCGTATTCGTCATTTTGGAGAAAATCGAAAAATTTATTGCGTTCTAAAAAGAGAATTTAAGAACGTCTAATTCTCATTTTGAAACACGCGGTTCGAACCAATGCAAATAAAGATTAACCTCGTTTTTGTTAAAATCTTCCCAATTAACTAATTTGGAGTTGAATTTTTGAAAGATATGTCAGGTTAAAGAAATGCGTTTCAGAGTAGGATTGCCAAACAATTTATTTGCAAATATGCTCGCCTCGGTTTTTCCGCGCGAGTTTTTCTCGTTTTACTATTTAACAAATTCGGAAATACTTAAAGAATTAGTTAATGAAAAAATCGATATTGCAATTACGCCCTCTCTCGAAATTTTGAACGAAGATAATCTTTTCGTTTCAAAAAAAATCGGCGTCGCTTTCGACGGGCCTCTTTCCGACGACTACATTTATTATTCCGGGAAAGAAGATATTAGCGCAATTAAACTCGCCGGTTCGGTTTCGTTAAACGAAATTTTGCTTACCAAACTGATTTTCAGGGAAAACTACGGATTTGAATTAAATCAAGAAGTCGTAAAGCGCGTTCCCGAAAAATTCGACGAAAATTATTTGATTTCGGGAAACGTTAATTTCGAAAAATCATTGTTCGAAAAAGGCGACAGTCTCGCCGAACACGTCGCGCAATTTCTTGATGCGCCGTATTTAAAATACATCGCGGTTTCAAAGCGAAAAGAAAACATTGAGATGCTTCACCAAAACATTTACAATCCTGAAAGCGAAATCGAGCTTTCGTTCCCTTCTTTATTAAAAGCGCTCGGATTTGAAGAGAAGGTTATCGATTTCATTAAAAGCAATTTTGACGGATTATATTTTGAACTTACGCAAAATGAAATCGATTCTTTTGATGAAATGAGAAAAATTCCGTTTTATTACGGATTGTTCGAAGAAGTAAAAGAAATTGCGTTTGTCGAGTAAATCTAACTTTTAAGTTTACGGCAAATCCTTTCCAAATTTTCGGAAACGCTTCTCGCCCTAATTCCGTAAGATTTCAACTTGCCCGTGTCCATTGAAACGTCTTTTACCAAAATATTCGATTTAACTTCGTCAATTGAAATCGGTTCAATTAAATTTTTATCGAAATTACAAATCTCCGCCAGCAACATTCCCAAATCGTAACGGGAAATTTTCTCGCTACCGCCGAAATTAATTACTTCGTTTGCAATGTCTTTTTCCAACAATTTTTCGATAATTTCCGGCGTCTCGCCAACATCAAGCGGCGTTCTGTATTGGTCGGTAAACAAGC
>WGAL01000205.1 GCA_015494845.1 Melioribacteraceae bacterium | reverse complement strand
ATCCTTATCCGGACAGAGATTACGTAATTGAACACACTGCGCCGGAGTTTACGTCGCTTTGTCCAAAAACCGGACAACCGGATTTCGCGACGATGATTTTGGAATACGTTCCCGACAAATATTGCGTGGAATTAAAATCTTACAAATTTTACTTAAACTCATTCCGCAACGACGGAATTTATTTCGAAGCGGTTACGAACCGGATACTCGACGATTTGGTGGCGGTTTGCAAACCGCGCAGAATGAAACTAACCGCAAAATTCAACGTAAGAGGCGGAATCAGTTCAATTGTTGTGGCAGAATACAATCAACAAAAATCAATGAACGAATAAATACGGAGTTACTAATGGCAAAGAAACCTGAAAAAAGAAGTTGGGCTGAACCTTTCAAAATCAAGGTTGTCGAACCGATTAAAATGTTAACCGTTAAGGAACGCGAAAAAGCGGCGAAGGAAGCCGGTTACAACACTTTTTTATTGCGCTCGGAAGACGTTTACATTGATTTGTTGACGGATTCCGGCACAAACGCAATGAGCGACAATCAATGGGCAGGAATGATGCTTGGCGACGAAGCGTACGCCGGCAGCAAAAACTTTTACCATCTCGAAAGCAATATTCAAAAATATTACGGAATGCCTTACTTTGTTCCAACGCACCAAGGGCGCGCGGCGGAGCATATGATTTCGAAAATTCTCATCAAACCTGGCGATTACATTCCGGGAAATATGTATTTCACGACAACTCGCTTGCATCAGGAATTAGCAGGCGGAACTTTCGTAGATGTAATTATCGACGAAGCGCACATTCCGGAAGCGGAACATCCTTTCAAAGGGAACATCGACTTGAAGAAATTGGAGAAACTCGTTAAGCAAGTCGGTGCCGATAAAATTCCGTACATCAGCATGGCAGGCCCTGTAAATATGGCCGGCGGACAACCGTTTTCAATGAAGAATTTGCAAAAAGTTTACGAGTTCGCAAAGAAACATAAAATCCGTTTGTGGATGGACGCTACGCGCGCGGTTGAAAACGCCTACTTTATTAAGATGCGCGAACGCGGTTACAAATCGAAAACCATTGCGGAAATCTTGCTTGAAATGATGTCTTACTTCGAAGGAATTTGGGTAAGCGCAAAAAAAGATTTAATGGTAAACATCGGCGGATTTCTCGCAACGAAAGACAAAAAAGTTTTCGAAGAAGCGCGTAATATGGTAGTCGTTTACGAAGGGCTGCACACATACGGCGGCTTGGCAGGACGCGATATGGAAGCAATGGCGCGCGGAATCGAGGAAATGGTTCAGTTCGATATGATTAGAACGCGCGTTGGACAAGTGGAATATCTCGGCAACAAACTTTTAAGTTACGGCATTCCGATTGTGCGTCCGATTGGCGGACACGCGGTATTTCTTGACGCAAAGAAATTTTTGTCGCACTTACCGCAAGACGAATTTCCGGCTCAAACGCTTGCCGCAGAAATTTACATCGATTCCGGCGTGCGCTCAATGGAACGCGGAATTGTTTCCGCCGGACGCGACCCGAAAACCGGCAAACACCGTTATCCTAAGTTGGAACTCGTTCGCTTAACTTTGCCGAGACGCGTTTATACGCAAGCGCACCTCGACGTTACCGCAGAATCAATCGCGGCGGTTTACGAAAGACGTAAGTCCGTTAAAGGACTAAAAATGGTTTACGAACCGAAATACTTGCGTTTCTTCCAAGGAAGATTCAAAAGATTAAAATAAATATTAAAAGAAAGATTGCCTCCTTGAACAAGGGGGCTTTCTTAATTAAAGCGACGAAATGGCGGAAAATAATTTCATATCGAGAAAAAAAGCTTTAACGGAAAATACCGTTGGAATTTTTAACGAACCGTTTAAGTTCTGTATCGATTACACGAACTTAACGGAAGAATACGTTAAAAATGCGGCTAAAAATTTATCGGACAATATCGCAATTCTTGCAACCGGAAGTTTTTGCCGCAAAGAACTTTCGCCGTTGTCGGATATAGATTTGATGTTTTTTGTAAGCGACGACGCAAACGAAAACGATTTTGACATAATAAAATCGGTAATTTCGGAACTTTGGCAAAACGACGTCGAAGCCAGCCACACAATACGAA
>WGAL01000204.1 GCA_015494845.1 Melioribacteraceae bacterium | reverse complement strand
ATTTTTAGGAAAGACATCAAGCCTGACGATCTTCCGCCTCCGCTTAACGGTTCGCCTTCGCCGCGGATATCGGAAAAATTACTTCCTGTTCCGGAACCGTATTTAAACAAACGCGCCTCGCGAACCCACAAATCCATAATTCCGCCTTCGTTTACCAAATCGTCTTTTACGCCTTGAATAAAGCAAGCGTGCGGTTGCGGATGCGAATATGAATCGTGCGATTCTGTCAAAACGCCGGTTTTGTAATCCACGTAATAATGACCTTGCGATGGACCGGTAATTCCGTAAGCCCAATGCAAACCTGTATTGAACCATTGCGGACTGTTTGGCGCCGCCATTTGAGTCGCAAGCATATAAGTTAATTCGTCGTAAAACGCTTTCGCGTCTTCTTCGCTGTCGAAATAATTTGCTTTCCAGCCCCAGTAGGTCCAAGTTCCTGCCATACGGTGGAAAACTTGTCTTGCGTCGTTTTCGTGTGTGTATCGTTCGGATTCAGGCAGTAATTCAAGTTTTTCAAGGTCAGGAACGCTCGGTTGTAGCCATTGCGGAATGTTTTTTTCGCGAACCCTTTTTGTAACTCTCGGAACGCCTGCTTTCCTAAAATATTTTTGCGCAATGATGTCGGTTGCAACTTGCGACCAACTTTCCGGGACCATTACGTTATCCATATGGAAAACGACGGTTCCGTCAGGATTTTTAATTTCAGAGATTCTTTGGACAAATTTAATCCCTGAGAGCGGCTCTTCGCCGGCTTTGGTAAATAGACGCCTTATTTTCATACCCAGCTCCCAAAATTTATATTAAAAAAAACAGTTACAAATAAAGATAATTCACCTACGGCGCTGTAAATATTTCTCAGAACAATTGTTACCGGAAAAAGGACTTGCAAACTATCTTAATGCAAGTTAAAAAGCAAATTTTTATCGAAACATTTAGCCGTTGATAAATTTGGGAGGAGAGAAATAAAACGCTTGCTAAACATTTCGAAAAAAGGTGAACCCAATATCTGAAATTTTTTCATATTTTTCACATTGATTATTAAAAATTTTTCTTGTAATATCTGACGGAGACACAAAATGGAATACAAACGTTCCGCCGGGATTTTGCTTCATCCTACGTCTCTTCCAAGCCCTTTCGGAATAGGCGATCTCGGACGCGATGCTTATAAATTCGTTGATTTTCTTAAAGAAGCGGGACAGACGCTTTGGCAAGTTTTTCCGCTTGGTCCAACCGGATTTGGAGATTCGCCCTATCAGAGTTTTTCCGCTTTCGCGGGCAATCCGTTGCTTGTAAGCCCTAATTTTCTTATGGAAGACGGCTATTTAACAAAAGACGATCTAAGCGGCATTCCCGAATTCGACCCGAAAAAAATCGATTACGGCAGAGTGATTTCATACAAGAATAGCTTGCTGAAAAAGGCGTACGAACGCGCAAAACAAAGCGGCGTTTGCTCAAGAAGCGAATACGAAAAATTTTGCGAGAAAAATTCATTTTGGCTCGATGATTACGCGCTTTTCATGGCTTCCAAAGATTTTCACGGCGGAAAACATTGGCGCGAATGGGATAAGTCGATTGCGTTTCGCGAAGAAAACGCGCTTAACGAATGGAAGCTAAAATTGGCCGATGGAATAAACTTTTACAAATTCGTTCAATTTAATTTTTTCAAGCAATGGAATTCGCTCCGAAAATACGCAAACAACAACGGCGTAAAAATTATCGGCGACTTGCCGATTTTCATCGCTTACGACAGCGCAGACCTTTGGGCGAACAAACATCTTTTCACCGTCGATGAAGAAGGAAAGCTCGAAACGGTCGCCGGAGTTCCGCCGGATTATTTCAGTCCGACCGGACAACTTTGGGGAAATCCGCTTTACCGCTGGGACGAAATGAAAAAAGACAATTTCGCTTGGTGGAAAAAGCGTTTTGCCAAGCTGTTTGAGCTTGTCGATTTTATTCGCATCGACCATTTTCGCGGGTTCGAGGCGTATTGGGAAATTCCTGGCGACGCGGAGACAGCCGTAAACGGACGCTGGGTAAAAGCGCCAGGCGACGAGCTTTTCGCGGAAATAAAAAAGGAGTTCGGCGAGTTGCCTATTCTCGCTGAAGATTTAGGCGTAATCACCGACGAAGTGCGCGCATTGCGCGATAAATACGGATTTCCTGGAATGAAAATTTTGCAATTTGCGTTCGGAAAAAACGGCGATAAAAATTTTCTGCCGCATAATTACGTCCGCAACTGCGTCGTTTACACCGGAACGCACGATAACGACACGACGAAAGGATTTTTCGAGGACGCTATGAAAAACGACCCGGAACTTTTTGAGTGGACGCAAGATTATTTGAATTATTACGGCGTTGAAATTGTTTTCCCGTTAATTAAGGAAGCGTACAAATCGGTTGCAAATTTTGTGATTATTCCGATGCAAGACGTTTTGAATTTGGGAAGCGAGGCGCGAATGAATTTCCCCTCGCGCTTGGGCGGAAATTGGACTTGGCGATTTACGTGGGAACAAATCGATGAAAATCTCGCGCCTAAATACAAATATTTATGTAAGCTTTATGAAAGATAAATTCATTCTTAATTTTTAATTCTTGATTCTTAATTCTTAATTACAACAGACTCAATCACGCTGTAATTAAACTAGTTTCCGAAAGAAAAATAAATGAAAGATAAATTAAAGAAACCTGAACTGCTGGCTCCAGCCGGCGATTGGCGAATGCTTGTAACCGCAATTAAAGCAGGCGCCGACGCTGTTTACCTCGGCGTTGAAAAATTCAATATGCGCGCCAACGCCAAAAATTTTACGCTCGAGGAACTTCCTGAAATAGTAAATTATTGTCACGAACGCGGCGTCGATGTTCATCTTACTTTGAACACGATAATTTACGATAACGAAGTTGCCGAACTGGACGAGATAATTCCCGCGGCGAAAAAAGCCGGCGTAGATTTGCTGATTTGCTGGGATATGTCTGTAATCGAAAAAGCGCTTGAATACGATATGCCTTATTGCGTAAGCACGCAAGCGTCCATTTCGAATTTGGCGGCGGCGAAAATGTATCAAAGAATGGGCGCAAAAAGAATTGTGTTTGCGCGCGAAGTTACGCTCGAGCAAATAAAATCGATGCGGGAAAAATTGGATATTGAAATCGAAGCGTTTGTTCACGGCGCAATGTGCGTTGCCGTAAGCGGAAGATGTTTTATGAGCCACCACATTTTTGATAAAAGCGCAAACCGCGGCGAGTGCTTGCAGCCGTGCCGTTACGAATACGAAATCCGCGAAGTCCGCAGCGGCAAGTCTTTTCTCTTGGGGAAAGATTATGTTATGTCGCCGGAAGATTTATGCACGATTGAGTTTATCGACCAACTGATTGAAGCCGGAATCGATTCGTTCAAAATCGAAGGAAGAAAGCGAAGCCCTGAATACATTGCGAAAGTTGTTTCAACTTACAGAAACGCGATTGATTTGTATTTTAAAGGAAAACTTACCGAAGAAATAAAATCCGAAATGTGGAACGAACTGCGCAAAGTTTACAATCGCGGATTTTCGCCGGGATTTTACTTCGGCAGACCGACAGGCGAACATTTTACCAATGCGGCTGGAAGTCAAGCAACGACAAAAAAGCAATACATCGGGCGCGTGTTGAATTATTACGCCAAACCGAAAGTTGCGCACGTTTTGCTCGAAGCCGGCGATTTATCGGACGGCGACGAGGTTTACATTATCGGGAACGCAACCGGCGTTGTGGAAATGAAAGTGGAAAAACCAATGGTTGACGAAAAGTTCGTTCAAACTGCGAAAAAGAAAGAAGAAGTTACATTTAAGTGCGAAGAAAAAGTTCGTCCGCGCGACCAAGTTTATAAGATAATTCACTTGGATGAGAAATAAATAATATATTTGTAAAAAGTTTTTAAGATTTGTCATTCAGTTAGTTTAAATAAAAGAAAATTTATCAACACCCCGCTTTCCGACTTCTCCCGACAATCGGGAGCAGCCGGAAACCACCCCTCTTAAAAGAGGGGAATTAAAAAATTCCCCTTCCTTTGGAAGGGGTGACGACGCGTAAGCGGCGCCGGGGTAGGGTTTAATTAAAAAACTAAACCCAAAATTGTTGATAAAAATTTTTACTACAACTTTGGGTTAAAATGCAAGTAAAATTTCACAAAAGCGCGCATACGATTAGTCAATTGCCGAAGGACGGTAAACCGGAAATTGTTTTAATGGGACGCTCGAATGTCGGGAAGTCTTCGTTCATTAATTCTTTCTTTAATCGCAGAAATCTCGCGCAAACAAGTTCCACTCCCGGAAAAACGCGTTCCATAAACTTTTACGATATTGACGGCAAGTTGTATTTTGTGGATTTGCCGGGATTCGGTTACGCAAAGGTTAGCGCGCAAGAGGCGGCAAAGTGGAAAAAGTTAATCGAAGATTATTTGTATGGCGACAGAAATTTTCTGCTTGCAATTCATTTTGTGGACAGCCGTCACGGAATGACCGAACTTGACTTAACGCTTAACTATTTTCTTAACGAAAACGCAATTCCTTTTATTGTGGTTCTTACAAAAGCTGACAAACTCAACAACAGCGAAAAGGCGAAAGCAAAAAGGAAAGTAATTGAAACGCTCGGCGGCGCAATCGAGCCGGAAAGAATTTTCCTTTATTCCGCGACGAAGAAAATCGGGAAAAATGAAATAAAGCGTTATCTTAATAAAATTGTCGCCAGGAAAAATATTAGGTTTTAGAAAGGCGAAAATTGCATTACAATTTTTCACGAAGGCAATTTAATTTGTCGTTTCGGGTAGCAAAGCAATGATTTGCAGAGGCGGACTGACGGTTTAGTAAGCATTTGCTAATAGTTAAACAGATTACTTCGCTCCGCTCGTAATGACGCGACTTATTTCTGTTGTGTCGGCTAAAATCAAAAAACGCAACCTGTATTCCTTATTCTTTTCCGCCGTTTTTTTTATCTTTGCAAAAGAATAATAAAAGCGAGGTTGATGTGAAAAACGCTTGGGTAACGGGCGCGTCTTCGGGAATCGGAAAGGCGCTTGCGCAAGAATTGGCAAAGCGAAATTTCAGAGTAATTGCAAGCGCGCGGACAATCGACAAAACCGCCGATTTGGAAGGCGAAAATATTATCAAAAAAGTTCACGACGTTTCCGATTACGCCGCGTCCGAAAGATTGTTTAACGAGATAACCGAGGAATACGGAAAAATCGACCTTTTAATAAACAACGCCGGCTACGGATTAACCGGGCCTGCCGTTGAACTTCCTCTTGAGCAAATCGAAAAAGAATTTGCGGTAAACGTTTTCGGCGCGTTAAAACTTGCGCAGTTGGTCGGGAAAGTTATGGCGAAAAGGCGCGACGGAATTATCGTTAATATCGGAAGCGTTTCCGGAATGCTGACAACGCCGTTTGCTTCGGCTTATTGCGCCTCGAAAGCGGCGATTAATTCATTTTCCGACGGACTGAGAATGGAACTTCGTCCTTTCGGCGTAAGCGTGGTTACGGTGATGCCCGGCGCAATTGTTTCGGAGTTCGGGAAAAAAGCGGCGAAAAAAGCGGCGGATATTTTACCGCAAAATTCGTTGTATGAAAAATACAGAGAAAAAATTCTCGAGCGCGCGCGTATCTCGCAAGTAAACGCAACGCCGGTGGAGAAGTTTGCAACGCTTCTGCTCGACAAAGTTCTTTCCGGAAATCCGCCCACAGTGTTCCGCTACGGAAAATTAAGCGGAACGGTTTGGTTTCTCTCCAAGTTTGTTCCGCCCAAGTTGCGCGACGCTATTTTGATGAAGAAATTCGGACTGTGATTTTTTATGTCAAAACTTATCTCGCTTGACGATTTTTCCGAAGCCGCCTACAAATTAAAAATCCGCGGAGTAAAATTCTTTTTAACGAGATTTCATCCGTCCGAACGAAAGCGCGTCGCTACGGCGTGGAACGCGGCAACGCAACGCCGCGGAATTAATTTTTGGGAAATTCCGGCTGTGCAAAAACGCTGGAATTTATTGATTACCGGAAACGCGGAGAAAAATTATTTCGAATATCTCGAAGAAAAATATTTTAACGAAAATACAATTTTGCTTTCGCCGGGTTGCGGAACCGGTTCGAAAGAGATTTTACTCGCCGGTTCTAAAAAAGTAAACCGCATCGACGCTTTCGATATTGCCGGAGAAAGAATCGCCGAAGCGAAACGGAAAGCGGAAACGCAGAAAGTTAGTAACATTAACTTTTTCGTATCGGATATTTCAAGTTTTGAACCGCAAGCGGAAACTTACGACGTAGTTTTATTCGATTCGTTTCTTCACCATGTAAAAGATTTGAAAAGCGTTTTGCAAAAAATTAAACGGGCGTTAAAAAAAGACGGACTTTTGGCAATCAACGAATACGTCGGCGCAAACAGATTCCAGTGGGACGAAGAGCAAAAAAGAGCCGCGGACAAAGCGTTGAAATTAATTCCGCCGAAATACAAAAGTCGGGAATTCGACGAAAAAATAAAAACGAAAAATTTTTATCCCGGTTTGTTGCGAATGATTTTATCCGACCCTTCCGAAGCGGTAAATTCGGAAAATATTCTTAACGAAATTCACAAACAGTTTGAAACCGTTGAAGAAAAACCTTACGGCGGAAACTTATTGCAAATTGTTTTGAAATACATTTCCCACAATTTTACGAGCGACGACGCGGAAACAAAAACGGTTCTTGAAAAATTATTCGAACAAGAAGACGAATTTTTAAAAACGCATCCGAGCGATTTTCTTTTTGGCGTTTACCGGAAATAAAAATTAAAAAACACGCGTCATTGCGAGGCAAAACGCGCAAGCGGATTAGCGTGGCTACGCCGCGGTGGACTACCGCACCGTGCGCGAAGTGGTTAAACCGCATTTGTCTTGAACCATGATTTTTATGATTATCCGATTTACATGATTTTTCAACTTTGTCCGCCGCGCGGACTCTGCGCCTTTTTACCTTTTCCCTTTTTGTCAATCATGCTAATCATTTAATCAGACTAATCATGGTTCAAGACATTGGCTTTTGCTTTACAAATAAATTGATTACCACATCGCTTTGTTTATTACAAAAATAAACGAAACAACAAACCACAAGTTAGGAACTCTCCTTTTCTT
>WGAL01000203.1 GCA_015494845.1 Melioribacteraceae bacterium | reverse complement strand
GTCTAAGAGCGAAAGTTGCTCCATTCACATTCTTAATTCTTCATTCTTAATTCTTAATTTTTAATTATTGTCTTGTTTAATTTTTCCTCAAAATGATGTATTTTTAAATAAGACATCTTGATACAAAAGACGATTTAGATATTGTTCATTTATTTAACGGAGTATTGATATGCTTGAAATCAGAGGTCACGCAAGAGGCGGACAAGGAATGGTTACCGCGTTCGAAATTCTTGCGAAAATTTTCAGTCAATTGGGCGACTATGAAGTTCAATCTTTTCCAGCATTCGGAGTTGAACGTACTGGCGCTCCAATACAAGCTTTCCTTAGAGTAGCAAAGGGCGAAATTCTAAACAGAAGCAATGTTTATCATCCGCATTTAATTGTCGTTTTCGACGAATCGTTAATCGAGCAAGTTCCGGTTTTCGACGGTTTGCGCGAAGGCGGAAGCGTGCTTCTGAACACAACTCGTCCAGTCGAAGAATTCAAAGAACAAGTTGAAAGCGTTTTCACGGTTCCCGCCACAAAAATTTCATTGGAAAAAGGTTTAGGCAGTAAATCGCTGCCAATTGTAAATGCTGCAATGATTGGCGCAATTATGAGATTAATTGACGCCGATATGGAAATTGCGAAAAAAATCATTGCGGAAAACGTGCCCGCCAAACCGGAAGCGAACGCAGAAGCGTCTGAAATTGCATTTAACAGCGTCGTCGGTTTTGAGAAATCCAAACTTAATTTGTATGATTTTTTGAACGCCGAAGGAATTGAAAAAATCGAATATTCGGAAGAAGAACTTTCGGCGCGAAAAGATGATTTGGACAAATACCGTCATCCGTATTGGTACGAACCGATGTCGTTAAACAAAACCGGCAATTGGCGAGTACTTACGCCGGAGTACGATTACAAAACGGCGCCGTGTTCGTCCAATTGTCCTGCCGGAACCGACGTGCGCGAATTCATTAAACTTTCCGGCGAAGGGAAATTTCGCGAGGCGGTTGAAGTTATTTACGAACACAATCCGTTTCCGGCAATTTGCGGAAGAGTTTGTCCGCATTTTTGCGAGCAAGCATGCCACCGCAATGAACTTGACGATGCGGTAAACATCGGCGCAGTGGAAAGATTTTTGGGCGATAAGTTCGGTAATGTTCCCGTTGAAAGCGCACCGTTACAATACGAAGAAAAGATTGCGGTTATTGGAGGCGGTCCGGCCGGACTAACAGCCGGATTGCGTTTGAGAGAAAACGGTTACGACGTTACGGTTTTCGAGGCGTTGCCGAAAGCAGGCGGAATGATGAGAACCGGTATTCCGAAATTCCGTTTGCCTGACGACGTTCTCGATATGGAAATAAAACGAATTGAAGACACCGGCGTTAAAATTCTTACAAACAAAAAGGTTAGAATAGACGAACTCAAAGACGACTTCGACGCCGTTATTGTTGCGGTCGGCTCGCATATCGGTTCTAAAATGAATGTAGAAAATGAAGAAATGATTCTTGACGGGATCGATTTCTTGCGCGAATTTAAACTAAACGGAGAGCGAAGCGGAATTAAGAAAGGCGATAAACTCGCGATTATAGGCGGCGGTAACACAGCGATTGACGTTGCGAGAACCGCAATTCGTTTGGGCGCTGAACCGGTTATTTATTATCGCAGAACGCAAAATGAAATGCCGGCAATTTCGCACGAAGTCGAGGAAGCGTTGCAAGAAGGCGTTAAAATTCAGTTCCTTACCGCGCCTACGGCGTTTACTCAAAACGGCGACAAATTGGAAATGACATTAATTGATATGGAATTGGGCGAACCGGACGAAAGCGGACGCCGCAAACCAATTCCGGTTGAAGGAAGCGAGAAGAAAGTTGTCGTGGATAAAGTTATCGCGGCAATCGGGCAACGCTTTGACGAATACGCGTTTGCCGGTTGGGAAGTGCAACCGAAACAAGGCAAACTCGATTTGGATTTCGATATTCCGGTATTTTCCGCGGGCGATATGGCTTGGGGCGGAACGGTTACCGAAGCAATTGGAAGCGGAAATAAAGTAGCGGCGGAAGTTCACGCGCATTTCCGCGGATTGCCGTATTCGCACGAAACCGATTACGGACAAATAGTAATGCCAGTCGATATTAATTTCAATTACTATATGCCGACGCCGCGCATCGATAATCAAATGGAAATAAGCGGCGAACTTTACGAGAATTTCGAAGAAGTAGTAAAAGGCTTAACCGATGAAGAAGTGATAAAAGAAACTTCCCGCTGTATGCACTGCGGAGAATGTTTCAGTTGCGGCAATTGCTACAACTACTGTCCGGACGCGGCAATTCACATTGACGAAAACGGAAGATTAAGAATAGATTACGATTACTGCAAGGGTTGCGGAATTTGCGTAAACGAATGTCCTTGCAACGCAATGAGTTTTACATTAAAGGAGGCATCCTATGAATGAGATGAACGCAGTAAAAGAGAATAAAATAAAAGAATTTCCGAGACACACGCGCAAAGTAATGAAAGGCAATTTTGCGGCGGCGGAAGCGGCAAAGCTTGCTAAAGCCGGATTTATTCCCGCTTATCCGATTACGCCGCAAACGACGATTGTAGAGGAACTTTCCGATAAAGTTGCGCGCGGCGAAATGGACGCCGAATATGTAAATATGGACAGCGAGCATTCCGTATTTGCGGCGGCAATGGGCGCGGCGCTTGCGGGTGAGCGCGTTTTTACTGCCACGAGCGGACAAGGTTTGTTTTACGCTCACGAAGTTTTGCACGCAATCGCGCATTTCCGTTTGCCGATGGTTGTTTGCAACGTCGGGCGTCCTTCAATTCCTTGGAATATTTGGTCAGACCAATCCGACTCGCTTGCGCAACGCGATACCGGTTGGGTTCAGTTTTACGGCGAAAGTTCGCAAGAAGTTTTGGACAGCGTAATTCAAGCGTACATAATCGCCGAAGAACTTGATTTGCCCGTGTTTGTTGTGCTAGATGCGTTTTACCAAAGCCACACGAGCGAAAATGTTTGGATTCCGGAGCAAAGTCTTGTGGACGAATTTTTACCGCCGAAGAAAATGAAAGGTTACGAAGTAACCGGCGACGAACCGAAAGCGGTCGGCGGATTGGTTCAACCCGAAAATTACGGTAAATTCAATTACGAATATTGGATTGACATAAATCGCGTTGAAAAACTTACGAACGAAATCGGCAAAAAATTCGGCGACCATTTCGGGCGATATTACGGCGCGGTTGAAGCCGTAAATATTGGACCGCATACTAAAATGGTCCTTGTAACGATTTCGAGTATTACGACGACGGCGCGCGGCGTTATCCGGCAACATCCCGACGTCGGTTTGCTGAAATTACGTTTGGTTCATCCTTTCCCGAAACAATCGGTCCTTGAAGCGATTAAAGATTTGCCCGACGACGCCGTTTTTGTTACGATTGAACGCAATTTTATGGGCGATAAATACGGCGCGCTAAATCAAGAATTGCGCAGAGCGTTTTACGGAGAAAATAATTTCAAACTCTACGACGTTTACACGGGGCAAGGCGGCAAGGACGTTCCGCCGATAACAATCGAAAGAATTATTCACAGAATAAAGAACGACCCGCAAGAAGTCGTTTGGATTGATATTGAATAATAAAAACGGAGAATAAAATGTTACCAGCAATGGATTTTCTAATAAAGGAAGAAAAAGTTTATTCGGGCGGATTGAGTTGCCGCGGTTGCGGTTGGGCTTTGCTTGTTAGGCATTTGGCGAGCATCCTCGGCGAGAACACAATTTACGTTGTGCCGGCGTCTTGTTTTTCAATTATCGCGGGACCTTATCCGCTGAACGAAATTAAAGGAAGCATCGTTCACACTGTTTTTGCGGCGGCTCCGGCGACCGCAACCGGAATTCGTCACGCGTTGGACAGACAAGGCAAGCACGATACGAACGTCGTAATTCTCGCCGGCGATGGCGGAACGTTTGATATCGGTTTTCAAGCGCTTTCAGGCGCGGCTTCGCGCAATGAAAATTTATTTTACATTGCCAACAATAACGGCGCGTATATGAATACCGGAATTCAAACAAGCACGGCAACGCCTTACGGCGCGGTTACGACTACAAATCCGCAAGCAAATTACAAGAAAACTTTCCCAAAAGATTTAATGGGAATTGTCGGAGCGCACAATATTCCCTACGCCGCTACGGCTTCACTTGCGTTTATTGAAGATTACAGAAGAAAAATTAAAAAGGCGAAAGATATTAAAGGTTTCCGTTTGATTATGATTGACGGACCTTGCCCGCCAGGTCACAAAGTCGATCCGGCGCAGTCGATTTCGGTTTCCCGTCTGGCAGTTGAAACGAAGTTGTACCCGCTGTTTGAAATCGAGCATCAAAAATACACGATAAATTACTTCCCGGAAAAAGAAATGCCGGTTGAAGTTTGTTTAAAACCGCAAGGACGTTTCCGTCATTTGTTTAAGGAAGGAAACAAGGAAGCGATTCGCGAAATTCAACGCTATGCGGATAAAAACTGGGAACGGCTTGTCGCGCTTGAAAAACTAACTCACGAATTGGAAGAGTAGGGAAAACTTACATTATTTCAGAGCCGTCTTCGGACGGCTTTTTATTTTAGTACAAGTGTAAAAGCGGTGCTATAATTTTAAAAAATCATTGAGATAATTTTAGAATGTTATTTTTTCCACACCCCGATTTTCGACTTAATTTCCGCCGTGGCGGATCAGTCGAAAATCACCCCTCTCACGAGAGGGGAATTGTTTTATGTGAATGTAAAAATTCCCCTTCCGCTTGGAAGGGGTGACAATCGAGGAACGAGATTGTCGGGGTAGGGTTATTTATTTTAATGAAAAATAAAATTCTAAAATTATTTATGAGAAAAGTTTCAAATGGGGAATAAAAAGAAACGATGTAAAAAGCAGTAATTTTACCTTGAAAATCGGAAAACTCGAAATAAAGGACAGATTAATTTTAGCGCCGATGGCGGAAATTACCGATAAGCCGTTCCGGCAAATGGCGCGGAAACACAACGCGGCGTTGACTTTTACGCAAATGATAAGCGCGCGCGGAGTTGTGCGTTCCGAATTCCGCACAATGCGTAAAATTGCTTTTTCGAAAAGCGAGTTGCCAATCGGCGTGCAAATATTGGGATGCGAACCGGATTGCATCGGCGAATCTGTAAAAGAAATTTCAAAATACAAACCGACCGTAATTGATTTAAACGCCGGTTGTCCTGTAAAAAACGTAACAAAACTCGGATTCGGCGCTGCGCTTTTGGACAAACCGCAGAAATTAGGAAAAATCGTTTCCGCAATGAAAAAAAATTCGAACGGAATTCCTGTATCCGTAAAAATGCGATTGGGAAATCGCAAAAACAACGCGCTTGAAACTGCGAAGATTATTGAAGGCGAAGGCGCGGATTTTATTACGCTGCATCCGAAATTGGGAACGCAGAGCAGCGAAGATAAACCTGACTGGACGCAAATCGCGGAACTGAAAAGCAAGTTGAGAATTCCGGTTATCGGCAACGGATTTGTTTTTACCGCCGAAGACGCAATAAAAATGCGGGAAGAAACAAACTGCGACGCCGTAATGGTTTCGCGCGGCGCAATCGGAAATCCCTTTATTTTTTCGCGGTTCGAACAACTTGTAAAAAACGGAAACGCGCCGCTGCCTACCGTCGATGAAATTTACGCAAACACGCTCGAACACGTCGAGAAAATAAAAATCGAATACGGACGCAATTTATCAGGACTTCATAATGCAAAGAAGCATATTATTTGGTATTTTAAATATTTAAATGGAATAAATTGGTTAATTCCGAATGTTTTGAACGCTCGTTCGTGCGACGAACTTGCGGAAGTATTGGAAAAGCATTTTGAAAAACTGAAAAACGACGAATATCCTCAAACGGACGTTGAGGAAATTAAGCGAAAATTCAAGGATAGAATTCTTTTTTGGTTGTTAGATAAGAAAGATTAGGTATTAAGGAAAAGTTTGGGAGATAAATGGCAAAAGAGATACTGATTAACTCGTCTGCGTTTCAGAACCGCGTTGCAATTACCGAAGACGGAGTTCTTGTCGATTATTTTGTCGATCACATCGAAAAACGCAGAATGGTGGGAAACATTTATTTGGGACGCGTAGCGAGAATTTTGCCTGGCATTCGCGCAGTATTTATCGATATCGGAATGAAGCACGACGCTTTTTTGCATTTTGCGGATATCGACAAAGGCAACGAACAAGCAAATAATTTGTTTGAAGAAGACGAAGGCGACGACGAAGAGACAAACGAAAATCGCGAAAAGTTTAATTTCATTTACGAAAAACCCCGTTTGGAAAAACGCAACGGCACCGAATATCCGACTCTGCGAAAAGGGCAAAAAGTAATTATTCAAATAATTAAAGAACCGGTAAAAGGGAAAGGTGTTAGAGTAACGTCTTCGCCTTCGTTAGCCGGTAGATTTTGCGTGCTTATTCCTTTTGAAAACCGCGTGGGCGTTTCAAAAAAAATTACGGATTTCAAAGAGCGCAAACGTTTGCGCCGCATCGCGAGAAAATATTTGCCGGAAAATTTCGGTTTGATTATCAGAACCGCGGCAAAAGGACAAGACGAAGACGCGATAAAGGCAGACATAAAATACTTGATGAACGTTTGGCGCGAAGTCGAAAAACAAGCGAAACAAAAAACGCCGCCTGCGCTTTTATACCGCGATTTAAGCACAACGACAAGCGTTATCCGCGATTTATTTACGCCGGACGTAACTAAAATTTATGTTGACTCGCGTAAACTTTACCGCGAAATAAGAGATTACGTCCGCTCGGTTCAGCCGGAACACGCCGACAGAGTCGTTTATCATAAAAGCAGCACGACGATTTTCGAGGATTTCCAAATAGAAGACCAAGTGCAAACTTTGTTCAGCCGCCGCGTGCAATTGCCAAACGGCGGTTACATAATTATCGAACACACCGAAGCGATGACCGTAATCGACGTAAACAGCGGGAAATACGCCAAGAAGCGCGACCAAGAATTAAACTCGCTGAAAACCGATTTGGAAGCGTCGCGGGAAATTGTAAGGCAATTGCGGTTGCGCGATATCGGCGGATTGATTGTCGTCGATTTTATCGATTTGATGGAAGAAACAAATCGTAAAAAAGTTTACGACGAACTGAAAAAGGAATTCAAAAAAGACCGCGCAAAAGTTGTTGTCCTTCCGATGACGGAATTCGGACTTGTGCAAATTACGCGCGAAAGAGTGCGCGAAAACATTTTGCAATCCACGCACGAGGTTTGTCCGTATTGCCAAGGAACGGGAATCTTGCAGAAAAAATCGAGCACAATCCACGATATTGAAGATTGGATTAAGCGGCATAAAAAAGAAGGGAAATTGCGGTTCTTGAAATTAAAAGTTCACCCTTCGATTTTTCACAAACTGAAAGAAGGCGGGCTAAAATCGCTGATTCTTAAATGGCAGTTTAAATATTTTTTGAGAATAAAACTCGAAGTTGACGAAAGCGTAAACCCGCGCGATTTTATTTTCCTTTCGTCGAAAGGCGAAGATTTAACCGATTTGTATCAATAAGTTTGCAATAAACGATGAACGAAAAAGAGTTAATAAATCAAGCGTTTGAAGCGCAAAAAAAATCAATTGCGAAATATTCCGGTTTTAAAGTAGGCGCGGCTTTGGAAACCGAAGACGGCAAAATTTACCACGGCGCAAATATCGAAAACGCGGCGTATTCTGTTACCGTTTGCGCCGAAAGAACCGCAATGTTTACCGCTTTGCTCAACGGCGAACGCAAATTCAAACGCATTGCAATAGTTTCCGATTCGTCGAACATCACCGCGCCGTGCGGCGCTTGCCGGCAAGTATTAAACGAATTTTGCGAGGAAGATTTCGAAGTAATAATGGCTAACAAAAACGGCGATTTTATCGTAAAAACTCTCGGCGAACTTTTGCCGTTCGGATTTAAAGGAGAAGATTTGGAATGATTAACACGCCTCATTTTACGCCGCAAAACACCGGTTGGATTGAAGTAATT
>WGAL01000202.1 GCA_015494845.1 Melioribacteraceae bacterium | reverse complement strand
GCGTAATTGTGCCTGTCGGGTCTTTTCCCAATTTTTCACGTTCTTCAGGCGGTTCTATTCCGTGGTCAACGGAATTACGAACCATATGAACAAGCGGGTCGTTAATTTCTTCGATTAACGTTTTGTCAAGCTCGGTTTCCTCGCCGAAAATTTCGAGCCGAACTTTCTTGCCGGTCATTTTACTCAAATCCCGGATAACTCTCGGGAAGCGGTTGAATACTTTGCCGATTTTAACCATACGAGTTTTCATCACGGCAAGCTGAAGTTCGGTTGTCATCAAATCTATTTGTTGCGTGGCTTCGGCGAGCGCTTGCGAAATCTCGGAACCTTCCATTTCCTGCAAAACCGTATTGTTTACTTGCAACAATCTGTTTCTGCCAAGCACAAGTTCCTGAACAATATTTAACAGGTCGTCGAGCCGTTCAACTTCAACGCGAATTGTAGTATCCGTTTTTTTAGCCGCCGCCGTTGCCGGTTGCGCTTTTTTAGGTTCTTCCTTTTTGGGTTCTTCTTTCTTCTCAGGTTCCTTATTTTCTATTTGCCGAGGTTTTTCTTCTTCTTTATTCTCTTCAACTTGCGGCTCTACTTCTTCTGCGGTTTCTTCTTTAATTTCCTCTGTGGGCATTGGTGTTTCGGCTTGGATTTCTTTTTCTTTCTCTTGTGTCGCTTCTTCTTTTGCTTCCGGTTGCTCTTGTTTTTCCGCTTCAGACTTTTCTTCGGTCGGAGCGGGTGCGGCGCCTGCATTTAAGGACTCAATCAAATTGGATAATTTCTCAACAACTTCGGTTGTATCGTAATCTTCGTTTTTATTCGCTTCAATTACGTCAACCAAAGCTTTTATCGTATCGTAGGCAAGCAGGATTGCGTCCATTATATCTTCGTTAAGCGATATTTCGCCTTTACGAAGTTTGTTTAACAAATCTTCGCAACGGTGTGTAACTTTTTGCAATTTTACAAGACCTAAAAATCCTGAAGTTCCTTTAATGGTATGAAACGAACGGAATATTTCGTTCAGCAAATCTTTGTCGTCGGGACGATTTTCCAATTCCATCAAATCGACATCTAATTTTTCAAGAATTTCCCGCGTTTCTACGAGAAAACTCTCGAGAATTTCAGCCATCATCGGGTCGTTTAATGCGGAGTAATCAGCCATTACTTTCCCCCCGAAAACAATTTATCGATTTCATCTTGCGAAGCTTTCGCGGAAGAACTTCCGCCTTCTTCTTTATGATTTTCAATTAATTTATCAATTTCTTCTTGTCTGTTTCCGCTTGTATCGTATTGCGCTTCAGGGTCAAACGTCGTTTTTTCCGGCGCTTCAAGATTAGCGCTAATGTTCGGTTTTTCCTCCAAATGCGAAGAGTGAATATTGCTGATAAGTTTTGATAGTTTTTCGTGAACGCTTACAATTAAATGATTAACCGCTGCAAGCTGTTGTGCGGTAATATCTTGCACTTGCAAAGCTAATGTAATATTGTAAGTTTCGTTGTTTATTTCTTGAATTCTGTTTTTTACTTCCTGAATTTCGTTATCGCAACCATCGAGCGAATTATATTTTTCAACTAATTCTTTTCCTTTTTCGCTTAAACTCGCTTCCGCTAAAATTTCCTCAAACAAACGCTTTTTCTCACTACGAGTTTTATTTATTTCTTCCAGCGATTTTTCTATTGTTGTTAACGTTGTTGAAATCGCATCAACCCTATCGAGAATTTCGGTTGTCGCCATTTCGGTTGCGGAAGTAACGCTACTTATTTTTGAAGAAGCCGTCGGCATTTTAGCCGTGCTTTCCGAAATTCTGTCGTTAATCTCTTCCAAAAGAGGAACTACGTCTCGCATAAATTCCACCAAATCTTGCAACAAAGGAATTACGCGCTCGGTAAATTTAAAAACCTCTTTCAGTTCGGTAATCATCTGAACGACTTGTGTCAATGTAACGGAAACTTTATCCATAGCGCTTTCCCCTGATTACATGTTTTCTAAAATTTGGTTAATTTTTTCTTGAAGAACTTGCGGAGTAAACGGCTTAATCACATAATTGTTTACTCTCGCTTTGAGCGCTTGAATTATATCTTCTTTTACGCCGCGGGTCGTAACCATAAGAATGGGCAATTCGCTTAATTTTTCGTCGCCTCTAATTGCCTGAGTAAGCTCAAGTCCGGTCATATTCGGCATATTCCAATCGGTAATAACAAAATTAATATCAGGCGTGGATTTTAATTTTTCAAGCGCTTCTTTTCCGTCACCGGCTTCAACAA
>WGAL01000201.1 GCA_015494845.1 Melioribacteraceae bacterium | reverse complement strand
TTGTTGAAGCCGGTGACGGAAAAGAAGCGCTTGAAAAATTAAAATCCACGCCTGATATTAATTTTGTTATTACCGATTGGAATATGCCGAATATGACCGGACTTGAGCTTACTCAGGCAATTAGAGGCGACGAAAAATTAAGCGAATTGCCGATTCTTATGGTTACGACGCGCGGCGTAAAAGAGGATATTATTCAGGCTCTTAAAGCAAGAGTAAATAATTATGTAATTAAACCTTTTACTCCGCAGGTTCTGCAAGAAAAAATCAATCAAATTTTAGAAAATTTGTAATTAGGGGAGAACGCTATGGATAAAGTTTCCGTTACGTTAACGCAAGTTGTTCAGATGATAACCGAATTGAAAGAAGTCTTTAAATTCACGGAACGCGTAATTCCTTTGTTGCAAGATTTGGTGGAATTTATGCGCGACGTGGTACCTCTCTTGGAAGAAATTAACGACAGAATTTCGGAAAGCACCGCTAAAATGCCGACGGCTTCTTCAAAAATAAGCAGCGTTACTTCCGCAACAGAAATGGCTACGACCGAAATTCTCGACAGAGTCGATACGATTTCATCAACGTTAACGACAATTGAAAAGTCATTGGAAGAAATAAATAAAATCCGGAACGAAAAGAAACGTTTGTTCGGAGAAATTTTAGCGGAAGCGACTTTAAGCGAAAAAGGGAAAGAACTTGTTGAAGAATACAAATCGCTTGACGGTTGCGACAATGAAATTGAAGAAGTAAAAAAAAGAATTCAAGAAATAAACAACGAAACATACAACATCACTTTGGCGTTACAAGTTCAAGATATTACCGCCCAACAGCTTGCGGCGGTTAATCATTTAATCGTAAGCGTTCACGAAAAACTTTCCAAACTTATAAATAATATTCATTCTTCGCATTTGGAAGAAAAACCGAACTTCAATACCGGCCTCGATGCGCCTGAAAAGACCACGTTCGACCCTGAAGCCAAATACGACACGAGCGGCAGCAGACAGGAAGAAATCGATAAATTAATTGAAAATCACAAAGAGGAAGACGGCGGTTCTTCCGCGAAAGCTTCGCAAGATGAAATCGATAAATTGTTTTCGGGGAGAAAGTAATGGCTGATTACTCCGCATTAAACGACCCGATGATGGCTGAAATTCTCGAGAGTTTTCTTGTAGAAACGCGGGAAATTCTCGAAAAATTGGACGTGGATTTAATGGAATTAGAGAACCGTCCCGACGACAAAGATTTGTTAAACGAGATTTTCCGTTCGTTTCACACCATAAAAGGCACATCTGGATTTTTGGGTCTTGTAAAATTGCAAAAAGTTACCCACCGTTGCGAAGATTTGTTAAACAAACTTCGTAAGGGGGAAATTACTCTTAACGAAGATATTATGGATGCAATTTTACTTGCTTACGATACAATTAAAGCTTTGGTGGACGTAATTGAAGCGAATAAAAACGAAGATTACGATACGGCGGAAGTAGTTGAAAAATTATCCAATTTAATTGAAGCGCTAAACGCAGGAGCCGGTTCCGCTCCGACCGAAGAAAAGCCGGAAGCGGAAAAACAAGAGCAACCGGAATCAAAAGAAGAACCGACACAACAGAAAGAAGAAAAAGAAACCCAAGCTGAAACACCAACGCCCACAGAGGAAGTTAAAGAAGAAACCGCAAAAGAAATAGAGCCGCAAGTCGAAGAGAAAAAAGAAGAAAAACCTCGGCAAATAGAAAGTAAGGAACCGGAGAAGAAAAAAGAACCTAAAAAGGAAGAACCTAAAAAAGCGCAACCGGCAACGGCGGCGGCTAAAAAAACGGATACAACGATTCGCGTTGAAGTTGAACGGCTTGACGACTTATTAAATATTGTTCAGGAACTTGTGCTTGGCAGAAACAGATTGCTCCAAGTTAACAACACCGTTTTGCAGGAAATGGAAGGTTCGGAAATTTCGCAAGCGCTTGCCGAAGCCACGCAACAAATAGATTTGATGACAACCGAACTTCAACTTGCCGTGATGAAAACCCGTATGGTTAAAATCGGTAAAGTTTTCAATCGCTTCCCGCGTGTAATCCGGGATTTAAGCAAAATGACCGGCAAGAAAGTCCGGCTCGAAATTTTTGGCGAGGAGACTGAGCTTGACAAAACGTTAATCGAAGAAATTAACGATCCGCTTGTTCATATGGTTCGCAACTCCGTTGACCACGGAATAGAACCGCCCGAAGAACGCGAAAAATTAGGTAAAGACCCGACCGGCACAATTACGCTTTCGGCGGAACAAGAAGGCAATAACATTATTATTGCCATCGAAGACGACGGACGCGGAATCGACCCGGAAAAAATAAAGGCAAAAGCGATTGAAAAGGGAATCGTAACTCCGGAAAAAGCGGCGGAGATGAACCGCAACGATATTTTGAATTTGATTTTTGCTCCGGGTTTTTCAACCGCGCAAAAAGTTTCGAACGTTTCCGGACGCGGCGTTGGAATGGACGTGGTGAAAACAAACGTAACGAAATTGCGCGGAATAATAAATATTGAAACCGAGCCGGGTAAAGGTTCCAAATTTATTATCAAACTTCCTATTACGTTAGCGATTATACAAGGATTGCTTGTAAAAATTGATACGGAAATCGTCGTAATTCCGTTGAATACGGTAATTGAAGTGGTTCGCGTAAACAGGGACGATATTTATTCAATCGGGCAAAGCGAGGTAATCAATTTGAGGGAAATGGTTATTCCGCTCGTCGATTTGAAAGATAGTCTTTACCGCAGAGGAGAAACCGAAAAACGCGATTGGCATTACATCGTAATTGTCGGAATTGCGGAAAAACGTTTTGGCTTGAAAGTTGATAAACTTTTAGGACAAGAAGAAATTGTAATTAAATCGCTCGGCAAATATTTGGGAAACATCAAAGGTATCGCCGGTTCCACTATTATGGGAGACGGCACGGTTGTAATGATAGCCGATATAGCAGACATTGTAACACAAATCGAAGACGAGAAAAATGGAAAGAAAAATTAAAGTTTTAGTTGTTGACGATTCCGCTTTTATGCGGCAATCGATTTCCTTTTTGCTAAAGGAAGAACCTGAAATCGAGGTTGTCGGAACCGCGCGAAACGGAAAAGAAGCCGTCGAAAAAGTAAAAGCGCTAAATCCGGACGTTGTTACTCTCGATGTTGAAATGCCGGTGATGAACGGACTCGAAGCGCTCGAAATTATTATGAAAGAGTCGCCGACTTCCGTTATAATGTTTAGTTCCCTTACTTCCGAAGGCGCGGAGGCGACGATAAAAGCCCTCGAACTCGGCGCAGTGGATTTTTTGGCGAAAGACAACGCTACTACAAATACGACGTTACAGAAAATTAGAAACGAATTAATAGCCAAAATAAAACAATTTGCGAACCGGAAATCCGTAACTTCAAGGCTTGCGAGAATTACAAGAAGAAGCACCTATCCGCCCAAAGAGGAACAAGTACACGTTTCTTCGGCTGACGGCGAAAAGAAAATTTACGGTAAATATTTTAAGGCTATAGCCATAGGTATTTCCACAGGCGGGCCATTAACTTTGAATAAAGTCATTCCGTTTATAGACGGAAATTTAAAACTCCCGATTTTTATAGTGCAACATATGCCTCCTAATTTTACCGCATCGCTTGCGCGAAGACTTGATGCAACGAGTAAAGTAGAGGTGAAAGAAGCCGAAGACGGCGAAGAGGTAAGAGGCGGGGTTGTTTATATTGCAAAAGGCGGAATTCATATGAATTTCGCGAAAAAATCTACCGGAAAAGTTTATATCAGGTTAAATCCAGAACCGGCAAATTCTTTGCATAAACCTTCAGTTGACGAAATGGTGAGTTCCGCCGTTGATGTTTACGGAAACGATTTGCTCGGAATTATTATGACAGGAATGGGAAAAGACGGATTGCTCGGTATTAGGAAATTAAAATCCAAAAACGGTTTTGCCGTTGCGCAAAATAAGGAAAGTTGCGTTGTTTACGGAATGCCGAAAGCGATTGTGGACGAAAATTTAGCGGATGTAATTGCGCCAATTGAAAAGATTACGGAAATAATAAATAAAGTCGGAACAAAATAAAATGAAAGACGAAAACGATTTCCGCGAAGATATTGAATTTAAGGAAATTCCTTACGACGAAATAACTTACCGCGAAGAAGGTCGCGTTGGAAATCTGATTAAAGCGGAAAGTTCGAAAATTACCGGCAAAGCAAAAGTTACGGTTCAACATGACGATTTGGACGATGTGAAAGTAATTATAAAAAAGGACGAAAACGACAATATTCGTGAGATTAAGTTTGTTTGTTCATGCGGACAAACAAAATCTGTGATGTTGGATTATTCGGACTAAGAAAACCTCATAGCACCCTAATAAAAAACGGAGCCAGGAGCAAATCTTGGCTCCGTTTTTGTTTTCATGAATAAAAAGCCTCATTTGCCTATTTTTAGCCACAAACTCCTCAAAGAACCGTTAAAATATCTCAATAAACTCGTAAATATTTGGCATTGCTTTTGCAAGAAATAAAATGTCAAATTAAAAGAGCATTGAAAATGTCAAACAACATAAAATTATTGGAAAAGGTTTTAGACTATTCGGCGTTAAAACAAAGAGTAATCGGCGAAAACATTGCAAACGTTACGACGGTCGGTTACAAACGCAAAGATGTTGATTTTGTCAATGTGTTTGACGAAGTAAATAACAAGTTAAAAGTGGATAACGGCAAGCATATAAAATCCGGCGATAAAGTGTTAAGCGAAAAAAGCGAGTTGGTTGTTGTTGAAGATAAGAACCAAGAGAATGTTTCAGGATTTAACAACGTGGATATTGATAAAGAAATGGCGGAATTAGCCGAAAACAACATAATGTTCAAATTTGCGGCAAGAAGAATGAACCAATATTTCCGCGATTTGCAAGCCGTAATTAAAGGAGGCAGATAATGAAAATCGGACCGAAATTCTCCGCGTTTAACATAATTTCAAAAGGATTGAGAATCCAGAAAAAAAGAATGGATTTGATTGCGGAAAACATCGCAAATTCCGAAACAACAAAAACCGCGGATGGCGGACCGTACAAAAGAAAATTTTTAGTCGTTCGCCAAAAGGATTTCAAATTATATTCGAACGATTTTGAACAAAACACAATTAAACTTGAAACGACATCGAAAGATCATATAAAATTTCCAGGCGAAATTGAAAAACGCGACGATGACAATATTGTTTCTCTTAAAACCCAAACGGATAACACGCCAGGGGAAAAAGTTTATATGCCGGAACATCCTGACGCGGACGAAAACGGTTACGTGGAAATGCCGAACGTCAACATAGTAACGGAAATGGTTGATATGATTGCGGCTTCCCGCGGGTTTGAAGCGAACGTAACCGCTTTTAACGGGGCAAAACAAATAGCAAAAGATTCATTGGAGATATAAAATGGGAATTGGAATTAACGCAATAGGTAATTACGGAATGTACTCGAGCAGAGTAAATCCGACGAGAAAAGTTACGCAAACAATTAAAACGCAACAAACATCACAAGTAAGTAAGACTCAATCGAGCGACTCCGCTTCCGTTATTACCGAAAAGGAAAAAGAGTTTTTCGTAAACCGGTATCCTTCTCAAAAAGAAATGATTATGAATTATCATTTTTATCAACGCAACGGCGAAGTTTCAGGCGTTGCGGTGGGTTCAATAATTAACAGAAGAGGCTAAAATGAAAATTAACGATTTGGGATTAGGGAAATTACCTGAGTTTAAGAATCTTGATAATATTTCGAAAAAACAAGAGCCTCAATTCGGCAAAATGTTAGGCGAATTTGTAAAAGGTGTAAACGACGCACAAATAGACGCCGATAAAAAGACGAAAGATTTCGTGCAAGGCGTAAACGACGTTGAGTTGCACGACGTGATGATTGCGGCTGAAAAAGCCAGAACAAGTTTGGATTTGTTAATGCAAATAAGAAACAAAGCTCTTGATATGTATAAAGAATTAACGAGGATGCAATAGCCGTGGCAGAGAATACTTCAGGAATAGGGAATATTTTCGGAATATTTAATAAGCTGAGCTTTCAGCAACGAATGTTAATTACCGCAATAATCGTGGTAACGTTCGTGCTGATAGGCTTTGTGATGTTTATGTTTAATCAAACGAATTATTCAACGCTTTATTCGCATTTGGACCCTGAAGATGCAGCTGAAATAGTTCAATATCTCAAAAGTCAAAAAATACCTTACCAATTGGCAAACGAAGGAACTACGATTAAAGTTCCCCGCGAAAAATTATACGATGTTCGTTTATCATTAGCTGCGCAGGGAATTCCGAATTCCGGTATTGTCGGTTATGAAATTTTCGACAAGAGCAATATCGGAATGTCTGATTTTATGCAAAAGCTGAATTATAAGCGCGCGCTCGAAGGCGAACTGGCAAGGACGATATCGGAAGAACGCGGAGTAAAAAGCGCACGCGTTCAAATTGTAATTCCTGAAAAAAGCGTATTTAAGGACGAACAAAAGAAACCGACCGCTTCCGTTACTCTTAAACTTAAAAGCAGCGCAAAATTAAGCGACGGAAATATCAAAGCGATTCAACATTTGGTTGCAAGTAGCGTCGAGGGTTTACAACCAAACGACGTAACCGTTGTTGATACGCGCGGGCATTTGCTCTCTAAAAAATACGACGACGCTCCGCTTCCTTATTCCGAATCTAAACAATATGAAATGAAGAGAAATATTGAAAATTATTTATCGCACAAGGCGCAATCACTTTTGGAAACCGTGCTCGGATACGGAAATGCAATAGTAAAAGTGAACGCTGACTTGGATTTTAAGCGCGTGGAAAAAACATTGGAATCTTACGATCCTGATTCGCAAGTGGCAATTAGCGAGCAACTGATAAAAAGCACGCAAGGCGGAAAAAGCGTCGGCGATTCTTCCCAAGCGTCAACAATTAACACAATCACAAATTACGAACTGAGCAAAACCATTGAAAAGATTATGGAAGGCTCCGGGAATATTAAAAGAATAACCGTCGCGGTGGTGGTTAACGGAGTTAAAAAAGAAGTGAATGAAGGCGACGCTACCAAGACTGTAGTAGAACCGAGGACTGACGAAGAGTTGAATAAATTGAAAACCATAATTATGCAAGCCGTTGGTTACGACCAAACACGCAACGACGAAATTTCAATTGTAAGCGTGCCTTTTGAAAATCAAATAACCGATAACACGCAAGTTGTGGAAGCTTCGCCCTTAGGCGATATGGAAGAACTATCAAGACTTATCACAATGGTGATTGCGATTATTGCTTCAATGTTGGTTTTGAAAAGCTTATTCAAAAAACTCAAAAGCGAGAAGATAGAAATTGCGGCGTTAGGCCCTGGCTTTGTTGATAATTCGCTTGGAGAATTGATGCCGAGTTTTGGAACAGGCGGAAGCGCAGGTATGATTGGCGCAGGAACAGAAGGAACGCCGGCTCTTAAAGGAGTTAAAAGAAAAAGTCTTGCCGAACGTAAAGCCGCCCTTTTGGAAAGCGGCGGAGATATTGAAGAGGAAATTTCCGATGAAGCGTTGGAGAAAAAAGTAAGACGCGAGAAAATTGCCAACTACGTTGAGAAAAACCCGGCAGAAGCGGCAAAATTGATAAACGCTTGGTTGAGAGAGGATTATTGATATGGCAAAACAAAATACAAAAGAAATAAAACTTGAAGATCTGAAAGGTTTGCAAAAAGCCGCGTTGTTAATGATTGCGCTAAATGCTGATACCGCAGCGCAAGTTATAAAATATTTGGACGAAGATACGGTTGAAAAAATTTCGGCTGAAATAACTCAGGTTCACCACATCCCTTCAAATGTGGTTGAAGAAGTGATGGAAGAATTTTACGGAATGGTTACAGCAAACGAGTTTGTGGTTGAAGGCGGTTTGGAATACGCGCAATCCGTATTGGAAAAGAGTTTCGGCGTCGCTAAGGCGATGGAAATAATCGAAAGAATAAAAAGCATTACTTCCTTGCGCGGTTTCGACGTTTTGAAGAAAGCCGATTCCACTCAGTTGGTTAACTTTTTGCAGAAGGAACATCCGCAAACAATCGCGCTTATATTGGCGCACCTTCCCCCGGACCAAACGGCGGAAACCATTAAGGAGTTGCCGGAAGAAATTCGCGCCGACGTGATTTACAGAATTGCAAAACTCGGGAAGATTTCTCCCCAAATTTTAAAACAAATCGAAAAGGTAGTTGACCAAACCGCCGGTATTACTATCAATCAGCAAGTCAGTAAACTTGGCGGACCTAAAACTGTGGCTTCCATTTTGAACAGAACATCTGTTTCACTAAATAAGGAAATACTTGCAAACATTGAGGAAAAAGATCCGGATACGGCAAATGAAATTAAGAGACTAATGTTCTTGTTCGACGATATCGTTCATCTTACGGATAAAGATATTCAACGTATTCTTAAAGAAGTTGACAGAAAAGATCTTTCGCTTGCTCTTAAAATTGCCGACGACAGCGTGAAAGAAAAAATATTCAACAATATGTCGGAACGCGCGGCGGAATTGTTAAAGGAAGAATTGCAATTTATGGGACCTGTTAAACTTAAAGAAGTGGAACAAGCTCAAGCGCGTATTGTCGATATAATCAAACAGCTTGAAGAACAAGAAGAAATTACAATCAGCTTCCGCGGAGGAGCAGAAGAAGTTTATGTCTGATGTAATAAAAATAAATCTTAAAGGGAAAAAAGTTAAAGCCGTTTTAACTCCTGAAGAAG
Source organism: Melioribacteraceae bacterium (assembly GCA_015494845.1). GTDB lineage: Bacteria > Bacteroidota > Ignavibacteria > Ignavibacteriales > Melioribacteraceae > WGAL01. The sequence continues at coordinate 13,419 of WGAL01000201.1, read as the reverse complement.
GAGCGAAAAATAGTGTTGTTGAGATAGAAGACGAAGAAGCCGTTGCAAAGAAGCTTCAACAAGAATATGAAAGAGGATTTAACGAAGGTTATGCAAGGGGCTCGGAAGAAGCGGAATCGCAATATGTCGAAATTCTTGACGAAAAAAATCAAGAGTTTTACTCTATATTAAAAGCGTTTGAAGAAAAAATCGAAGAATATGAAAATTCATTTTCCGAAATCGTAATTAAACTTGCCGGAAGAATTGCGAAAAAAATCATAAAACGTGAAGTTGAAAGCGAACCAATCATAAAAGAAATTATTGACGATGCTCTATCGCAAGTAATTGCCGCCGATAAGATAATCATTCGCGTAAATCCTGATGATTACAATTTGTTGGAAAACGAAGAAAATCACCACAAGGAAATAAGATTTAACAAAATAAAATTCGAACCGGACGCATCGATTGAAAAAGGCGGCTGTATTGTCGAAACGGAAATAGGAAACGTGGATGCGAGAATTTCATCGCAAATAACGGAAATAATGAAAAAACTCGAACAAAAATTTGTTAAACAGAAAAACGAATGACGCTTGTCAATCAATATATGGAACGGTTTGATGCCGCGCTCGATGCCATTGAGCCGATAAAAATGAACGGAAAAGTTACCGACGTTATCGGACTTGTGATTGTTTCAATCGGGCCTCAAGCTACATTAGGTGAAATTTGCACAATTGTAGATCACAACGGCACGGAAATAAGTAAGGCGGAAGTTATCGGTTTTAAAGACGGCAAAGTCCTCTCAATTGCACTTGGACACGTTGAAAATATTTCGCCTTCGTGTGAAATAATTGCAACCGGAAAAACATTCAGACTCGGTGTGGGCGAGCAACTTCTCGGTCGCGTAATAGACGGACTCGGCGAACCGATTGACGGCAAAGGCGAGATTGAAACGGAAGAACTTCGCAGAATAATGGCTGAACCGCCGAATCCGCTCGAGAGAAAAATTATTTCCGAACCGCTTCAAACAGGTGTAAGAATTATCGACGGACTGCTAACCGTAGGAAACGGACAGAGAGTTGGAATTTTTGCAGGAAGCGGCGTCGGGAAAAGCGTGCTTATGGGAATGATAGCGAGAAACTCGTCGGCGGACGTAAACGTGATTGTTCTCGTAGGAGAGCGCGGACGCGAGGTGCGCGAATTTATCGAAAACGATTTGGGGGAAGAAGGTTTAAAACGTTCCGTAGTTGTTGTTGCTACAAGCGAAAAACCTGCGCTTATGCGTATCAAAGCCGCTTTTATCGGAACGACAATTGCGGAATATTTTCGCGATAAAGGTTTAAATGTGGTTTTAATGATGGATTCGGTTACGCGTTTTGCGATGGCGCAAAGGGAAATCGGGCTTACGGTTGGCGAACCGCCCACGACAAAAGGTTATACGCCGTCAGTGTTTGCGCTTTTGCCAAAGCTTTTGGAGCGCGCAGGAAAATCGGATTTCGGAAGCATTACAGGATTTTACACGGTTCTTGTGGACGGCGACGATATGACCGAGCCGATAGCCGACGCCGTTCGCTCTATTTTGGATGGACACATCGTTCTTTCGCGAAAACTTGCAAACCGCGGACAGTTTCCTGCAATCGACCCGCTGCAAAGCGTTAGCAGGGTTATGCCGCTAGTGGTTACGGAAGATCATCGTAAGCGCGCCATCGCGTTTAACGAGATTCTTGCGACTTATAACGAAGCGGAAGAACTGATCAATATCGGGGCATACGTAAAAGGAAGCAATCCGCAAATTGACCATGCGTTGAAGAAGATTCACGATTTAAGAAAATTTATGAAACAAGATATGAAAGAAAAAGCGACTTTTTCGGAAACGCTCGATTGGTTGAAATCGATTATTGAAAAACCGTTAGTGTAGAATAAATGGGAAAGTTTAAGTTCAGGTATGAAACGTTGAAATCGGTTCGTGAGGCAATGGAAAAGAAAGCTCAGAAAGAACTTGCGGAAATCGATTTGAAAATAAAAAAAAAATACGACGAGATTAAATCGCTTGAAATAAAAAAAATTACGGAACGACGAAAGTTCGACGCGCTGCGGAAAGCGACAATATCTCAAATACAGGTTTTTGAAAAATACATTGAATCGTTGGAAGCGGAAAAACAAAGAATACAAATTGAAATAAACAAACTGAACGATTTGCGATATGAAAAGCAAAAAGAGTTGATGAAGAAAGCGCAAGAAGTAAAAATTATGGAAAAGCTGAAGGAAAAACATCTTGAAGACTTTATAAAAGAAGAGAATAAAACCGAACAAAAACAAATAGATGAAACTGCAACCGGATTATTCGTAAGGAACAAGGAAGAGTAAAGAATGAAAAATATAATTTCAACGGTTTTGGCTTTTGTGGTGGCGTTTATTGCGGTAACGGCGGTTCTGATGATTGCGAATATGTATTACAGAAATATTTTCGCTTTCGATTTCCGTCCGAGACCGGTAAAGAAAGTCGTAAAACACAAAGTTACGTTTTGTCCGAAAGATTATTGGCGGATTGAAAAATTCGTTCGCGACGAATTCAAGAAAGAACTGCTCGATACTTTGCATACAATGTATTTCAAAAAGAAAATCGATACCGTTTATACCGTAATTGTTAAGGATAAAGCGTTGATGAAAAGCTTGGACAATGCGATGAAAACAATTTTGCAGAAAGACGCCGAGATAAAGAAAAAGGATAAACAAATTGCCGAATTAAAAAATCAAGTTGAAAAAAATAAAAAATTGGAAGAGCAAAAGAAAAGCGAAGAATATGTTACTTGGGTGAAAAACAACGCTAAATTATTGAGTGAAATGGATTCCGGTATGGCGGCTAAAATCATAGAGAATTATTCCGATAATATAGCCAAAGATTTAATTTACGCGATGAAGAAAAAGAAAGCCGCAGAAATACTGAGTTACTTGCCGCCGGAAAAAGTCGCTAAAATAACAAAGAGGTAATTATGGTTTTTAATCCGATATTTTTTGAAAATACAAACGACGCAAACGGCTTGAATTATTTTGCAAGTCCGCAAAAGATTGGCAAATCGTCGTACTTGTTTTCAAATATATTAAACGTTTACATAAGCGACGTTTCCGCCCCAAATTTCCGAGTGCAGAAACAAACCGAACAAAACGTTAATGCGGAAAATTTAATCGCGGAATTAGTTGGCGCAACAAATCCGGATTTTGCGACAAATGAAATCTTACAAAAAGTAATTTCGCAAAATGATTTTAAGAACCTGCTGCAATCGATATCTGAAATAACAGGCGAAACCCCTAAAATAAATTTGGAAGAAGGGAAAAAACTTTTCTTCGCTTTAAGCGGAAACGATAAAGTCGTAATGTTTTCCGCGGAAAAGAAAAATGAAGGCGTTGAAATAAAATCTTTCGCATCGCTGAAAGAAAATAAATCGTTTGAAAAAGATGTCGCAAAATTTATCAATACCGTTTTCTCTTCGAAAGGAAGTTTGGATAAAATTTTTCAGAGCGAGAAAGGCGAAAATAAAATTAAAATTTTTGCCGTAAGCGAAGAAAAAGAAGTTGAATCGGGGAAAATCGATTTTGACTTGAATTCGTGGGATGTTTTGAAAAAAGAGAAAAGCGCGGAGAAATATTCGCGGGTTCTAAAAAAAGAAAAAGTTAGCGAAAAAGTTGCCGACGAAAACGGTAAGCAAAGAATAATAGAAAACGCGTTTGCGGAAATTTTATCTTCGGCGCAGTCCTTTTTGCCTGAGGAAAAACGAGGCGAGTTTATTCGCAAAGTCCATGAACTTAAAGAGGCGTTTGCAAGCAACGAAATAAATATCGGCGAAGCCGAAAAGGAATTGAGCAAAGTTGTAAAAGGCGTTACAACAGAAACAAATTCTCTAAACGCGGTTTTTGCCGGTGTAAAAAAATCGTTAAATGAAATCAGTCAATTATTATCGGCAAACAAACAAGGCGGTTCAAAAAAAGAAATAATTAAACAGGTTTTCGTAAAACTGACTAAAAGCGAAAAAGTTCTTTCCGATAGTTTGACAAAGCAAACGCCAGAAGTAAACGTAAGAACGGAAACCTCATTGTCAAACGCTTATGCGGAAACGCTGAAAGAAATCGCCGAGGTGAAAAAACAAGTTGTCAGCGGAAAAATTTCACTGAAAAGTTTGTCAGAAGAAGTTCAAAAATTATTGACAAGATTGGATGAAATTAGCGTTGAAGCGGGGAAAATAAACAGCATCGGAGCAAAAAACGAAAAAGCGCTTACTCAAACTGCGAATGTGCAAAATTATGACAACGCGGTTTTTGCCGATGTGAAAAAATCGTTGAAAGAAATCGCTCAATTATTATCGGCGAATAAAAAAAGCGTTCAGAAAAAAGAAGTAGTTAAACAAGTTCTCGTAAAATTGACGGAAAGCGAAAAAACTCTTTCCGAGAGTTTGACAAAGCAAACGCCAGAAGTAAACGTAAGAACGGAAACCGCATCGTCAAACGCTTATGCGGAAACGTTGGAAGGAATCGTCGAAATAAAAAAACAAGTTGCAAGCGGAAAAATTTCGCTGAAAAATTTGTCCGTTGAGGTTCAAAAATTACTATCAAAATTGGATGTGGTTAGCGTTGAGAATGGGGAAACGGAGAAATTTGTTGCTTACGCTAAAAAGTTGTTCAAAGACGTTTCAAAAAATAATTCGCCACGCAAAATTTTAACAATTCCCGATGAAGGTAAAAACGCTGTAAGGAATACGGTTAAAAGAGAGTTCGTCGCGTTAAAAGATATAGTTCAGACTTTGACGAAAAATAAATCCGTTGAAAAAATTAGAGAAAGAGAAGTAAAAATCGCTTCGAATAACGCTTCCGATAAAATAGACAAAGTTGAGGGAAAAAACGGGAAAGCGTTAGAAACCAAACAGCAAGCAAATAATTTCAATCTAAAAAACGATATTGAAAGAGGTAAGGAAAAACCGAGTTTTGAACAGAAGATTGCCGAACACGTCAAGCCGCAAAAGGTTGAAAATCAATTTTTGAATATTGAAAATAAAACGGAGAAGGTTTTTGTTAAACCTCAACCGGTCGAACAAAGTAATTTGGTTAAACATCTGGCTAAAATTATTCAGCAAAAAGAGAAGACAAGCATTGAATTTCAACTGAAACCTGAGCATTTGGGCAAAGTAAAAGTGGCATTGGATTTGATAAATGATACGGTAAAAGCAAACATTACGGTTGAAAATGTTCATACTAAACAGATGCTGGAAAATAATTTGAACGAACTTTACTCGCAATTGCAGAAATCCGGAGTTCTATTCAAGGATGTAAATATTTCGCTGAGTCAAAACGGAAACTCACACGAGCGATATGCGCGTTCTTACAAAGGGAACAAGAAAAATGCGAGATTTAAGAAAATCGATGAAATAAATGAAATGGAAAACATTCAAGATATAAGACATTTCGGTTACAATACTTATGAATATTTAATTTGAGGTAAAAATGCCTTCGGTAAATAATTTGGACTTTATCGGTAATTCAAATGCGTATCAACCGCAGCCGGGTAAAACCCAACTCGGGAAAGATGATTTTCTTCATCTGATGATTGAGCAGATGAAATACCAAGACCCGCTGAATCCTTTGGACGGAACGGAGTTTACGGCTCAGTTGGCGCAATTCAGTTCGCTCGAACAACTTTCCAATATGAACGATTTGTTGAACGCGAGCATAAACGCGAATTATCAATTAATCCAAGCCGTTAATAACACTATGACGGCGACGTTGATTGGCAAGGAAATTAAAATCGACAATACCAATATTTCATATACAGGACAAGAAAACGCTTACATCGGATACAAATTGCCGGTGGACGCTTCGAACGTAACAATAAAAATTTACGACGAAAACGGAAACGTCGTAAGAACAATTGACGACGTTGCAACTTCTTCCGGCACGCATAAAGTTTCTTGGGATTTTACCGATGATAACGGCAACAAAGTTCCGCAAGGCAACTATACGTTTAAAGTAGAAGCGACCGCGATGAACGGCGAAGACGAAATGACGATTGATTATTATCAAGTCGGTATTATCGAAGGAATTAAGTTTACTCAAAACGGAACAATGTTAGTCGTCAACGGCGCGGAAATTCCTTTGAGCGACGTAATGGAAATTTTTCAATCGGATGAAAATACAAGAAATCTTAAAGAACCTTTGATAGGAGGTAGATTTTAATGGCGCAAATTAACGGAATTCAAGTTCCGTTTGTTCCGATAGAACATAAAAAAGTTCAGGAACAGACGAAAAAGCCTGCGCAACAAAGCTCGTTTGAGTCCGTTTTTCAAAGGGAACTCGAACGACTGAAATTTTCCAAGCATGCTACGCAACGCTTGAGTACGCGGGATATTTCGCTTGACGAAGCGCAATTGAACAAATTGCATGAAGCAGTTAAAAAAGCGGAAGAAAAAGGAGCGCGGGATTCTCTGGTAATGCTCAACAACACGGCGTTTATAGTTAATATTCCTAACAGAACGGTGGTAACCGCGATGCCGGTTACGCCAGAAGAAGAAAACGTTTTTACAAATATCGATAGTGTTGTTTTTGCTCATTAAGAAATTAATTAATTAAAAATAACGGGCGGGACCTTCCGAGGACGCCCACGATTTGGCCGACCGACAGAAGCCAAATCCAAACAATTGTAAAACTAAAATCATAGGAGGACATCATGGCCTTAATTAATTCGTTATTTTCGGGCGTATCGGGTTTGCGGAACCATCAAGTAATGATGGACGTTGTAGGTAACAACATTGCAAACGTAAATTCAATAGGTTACAAAACATCTCGCGTAACGTTCGCGGATGCATTCAGCGATATTCTTCGCTACGGTTCCAATCCTTCCGACGGAGTGGGCGGAACAAACACTTTCCAACTCGGTTTGGGAATGAAAGTCAATTCAATCGACAGAAATTGGACGCAAGGCACATTTGAAAGAACCGGAATTACGACTGACCTTGCTTTACAGGGTGACGCGTTGTTTGTACTGAAAAGCAACGGTGAAAAGGTTTATTCTCGCGCCGGTAATTTTGTTTTTGACGCTGAAGGTTATCTTGTTAATCCGCAAAACGGTGCAATTGTTCAAGGTAAAGTTGCAACCTCGGACGGAGTAATTCCTCCTGGCAATAACCTCGAAGACATACAAATCGACACACAAATGAAACTTCCTGCCGTAGCAACAAGCGAAATTACTTGGGGCGGTAACTTAAAGAGTAGCGCTACATTAACAAGAAGCGAAGATTACGAAGAAAACGGCAACATTAATTCTTCCATCTCAATTGGCGACAGCGTTAGCGAAAGCAACACCGTTTACGATGATTGGGGAAGAGAATACACCTTTACGGTAACATATACCAAAACGGCTGCGGACACATACGATATGACTTATGAATTAACTGATAGCGACGGCAATAGCGTGGTTGGTCCTACCACGCAAACCGTTACTTTTGATTCGAGCGGAAATATGGATACTATCGGTGGCAATCCGGCGGCTCCGATAACAATTCAAGATACCGATTTGGGAATTAATTTTGATTTTGATCCGACAGAAGTTACTCAGGAAGCAAGCGCTTCAAACCTGGGTTCAACCGTGGATGATAATCGTGAATCTACATTGGTTTCAAGTACAATTACCGTTTATGATTCTTTGGGAAACAGTCACGAAATGACCGTTAAATTTACAAAAGTCGCCAATAATCAATGGTATTGGAAAGTTAGTGTGGACGCCGAAGACGGAACGGTAACAAATAATTCCGGAACCGTTACATTTGCAACCGATGGAACAATTAGCTCTCTTACTCCGAGTCAGCCAAGCGTTTATTTTACGCCGACCGGCGGGGCAAGCGGACAATACATTGATTTGGATTTCGGAACGCTCGGAGAATTTGACGGAATCACGCAAACATCGGACGATTCAGTTGTTTCTGCGTTAAGTCAAAACGGTTCTCCGGTAGCAACTCTTTCGAATATTAGTATTGACCAATACGGAAATATTGTTGGCGTATTTTCAAACGGTAACACTCAGAAATTAGCCCAATTGCTTTTGGCAAAATTCCCGAATAGAAACGGTTTGGTTAGCGTTGGCGATAATATGTACACCATTGCCGGAAATACCGGCGACCCTGTTATCGGAACGGCCGGCGCAAGCTTGGGAACGACAATTGAATCCGGCGCGCTCGAACAATCCAACGTTGATTTATCGGCGGAATTTACCAAGATGATTGTAGCGCAACGCGGTTTTCAAGCGAACGCAAGAGTAATTACGGTTTCGGATACGCTGTTGCAAGAAGTTACGAATCTTGTACGTTAATCGTAATTTAATTAAAATTTAAAGCGTAGGGACAGCTCGCAGGCTGTCCCGCTACAAATACAAAATATTAAAAACGTAGGGGACGCAAATTCGCCGCGGCGAATGCGTCTCCTATTTTTTTTATTAAAATTTAGGTTGAAAATTAATCACGAATTTTTTCTACTTGTTACTGGATGGCGATGTGCACGTCCAGACCGGCTTCGTTTGTGGTGGTCGGCGGAATTCGCGACGCGCCTTCCGGTTCAACTTTGGTTCTGCGGTAAAAAATAGAAAGAGTAATTCTCGAACTCAAAATATATTTAACGCGCGGTTCCAAAGTTGTTCTTGTCGTGCCGTCCTGAGGCTTCCCTTTTTCATCGAAATTATCCATTGTATAAATAATTGTCGCGGTTCTGCTGTTTGTATAAGAAAGCGAAAATTCCAAATCGTTTTTCAAATTTATGCCGAACAACGGAAGCGAAAATCCGCTTTTTGAAAAAGTTAATTGAATATTAATATCTCGCGAAATACCTTCCGTAACGGTTCGCGTTCCTACGCCTAAATCAAAAGTTGTTTTGCTTCCGTATTTAATTACTCCTGTCATATTTCCGCCCCAAAGCGAAGCGAATGTAAGATTTGCTCCGATAAGCGGTTGAAATGCATAATTAACGCGTTGCGTTTGCACGACGGTTTTTCCGTCAGGATTAATTTTCCATCCTTCGGTGTAATTTGAGGAATAACCATGGTTGAGGGTCGCTCGTTTAACAATTCCTTTAAGTAGTTTTATTTTTTCCAATCCTGACCAGGATATTCTCCAATTCGGACGCGGAATGTACGTGGCAATATCTTTGAAAAACGGCATTTGAGAGAGAAACGGAAGCGTTTCAAGTCCTTGTACAAAAGCGTTGGAAAGACTCGTCGCAGGGTCTTCGGCTTGCGGGTCGTAATTATCGTGAATTGCTTTTACGCCGCTACCCAAAAAGGACAAGGGTAAAAACATAAACGAGCGGTTTGTCGAGCCGGTAATATTCGGCGTGGAAATTGTAATGTTGCCTTGGTCGTCTGTGTTAACAGTGTAACTTTTATTTATTCCCCAATCGACTTTCCAATCAATATCAATTGTTGCACCTTCCCATAACGGACGTTGTGTGCTTAATGAAATTCCGTTTGTCTGAGAGAATTTATCGGAAAGCGTTGCGTTTGGAGCGCGAGGCCCGAGTTCGTTGCTGATTCCGAGCATGAACGCGCGGGTTGGTCCGTTATCAGGATTAAAAGCGCTCCAAAAATTAGTGAAGCCTGTGCCTTGTGCACGCAATCCTGAACCGCCGCGTTGATTTTTCTGATTAAATTTTATTGCAATTTTATCGTAATCAAATAACGTCCATTTAATCACGCTTAAAAATAATCTTAAAGAACGTAACAAGCTCGACGGTCCGCTTTCTTGTTTAACTTCCGGTTCTTCTTGCGCGGTTTTTTCGTTATTCTCGTTTTTATTCTTTTTAGAACCGGAAATTTCCTCGTCGAGATTCCTTTTTCTTCCTCTTCCGCCTCTTCTGTGCGTTCTCTTTTTTGTCGTTTTTCTTCGCGTTGATTTGCTTTTGACTTCTTTCGGGAAAAGCGGACTTGTTAACGCCTTCCATTTCAAGGTAAAACTTGCGCTGAGCGTATTTGCGTAACCGGCGCTGCGTCCCAATTCTTCTTGCCTGAAATCGTGCCGCCAAGTGTAATTTACGTTGTAACTTCCGTTTAACTGAAAATACCGGTCGAGTTTCCACAACTTCGGTAATTTCGGCTTTGTTTTAAGAGCAAAAGACTGCGTGAAGTTGTTTATTCTTCCGAAAAACTCGCCGTTTAGAATGTCGTTCCAGACGTCGCGTTCGCTTCGCATTTTTCCGTCCTCGTCGTAAAGCAAATATGCCAGCGAAGAATTTGCGCTTACTTTGTATGACGTGGATAAATTAAGCAATCCGCCTTGCGTTAAAGTCCAGTTAAATCCGGCGGTTCGCGTTGCTACAAAATCTTGCGCGATTTGCGCTTGACTGTTCCGTTGCCGCGAAAGCGAATAATTGTATTTTCTGTTCATTGAAATTGCCGCGTTCAAAGAATTAGGCAAATATCTGAATGTTGCGTTTTTGTAGCTGTCAAATAGTTTGAAAAGGTAACCGAGCAAAGGAATATCCGCAAATTTAAAGGAAAATTCCTTCCCGAAATTTACGTTGTATTTCCCGTCCCATTTCCAAGTCCACATTTTCGCTTGCGAAGTTGACGGATTGCGCGAATACGAGCGACTGAAATTGTAACTGAACGAAAGCGCGTTAATCGTTTTGTCAATATACCACGCGCGCGAAGGAATCATAAGTTTTATATTCGAAAGAGTGAACGCTTCGTTTACGCTTACGCTTTGAACGTAATTGTAAATACTTTGTTTCGCCTTTTCAACGTCCGCGTCGCTACCGCCTTCTTCGCGAATTTTTTTCGTCGTTTGCTCAATCGCCTTATCGACGGAAATATCGCTCGACGGCATATAGAGCGGATTTGTCATAGATTCCGAATGCTGGTAATTCAACGACAAATTACTGCCGTCCGAATTAAACGGCAGCAATTTCAGAATGTTAAAATCTACGTTTACGCCCCAACTTTGTTTATCCTCGCGCGAACCGAAACTCTCGTTTACCTTGTGGAAAAACGGATTTCGCCGCATAACGTTTCCGTTTACGGTCAGCAAGTCGGCTAATTTTAGCGAACCAGACGCTTTGTAAGCCCAACCTGGGGTGTCGTCTGCGTCGAGCAAGCGGAGTTCGTTCAACCAAATTGTTCCCGACGTTGCTTGTCCAGGAATTCCTTCTCCCTCGGGATTTTCGAAAATGTACATAAAGAAAGAAACTTTTGTCAAAGAAGGATTTCCACGAACGCCGTAATAATGGTTCGGTTTCCCTGGCACAGGTTGCCGGTAAACCGCAGTATCAACGTCTCTTGCTTGTTTTAGAGCGGATAAGTCTTTAAGCGTAATTGATATTGAATGCCAATCTTCCGTAAGCGGGAAAGAATATTCGTAGAAGTTTGTCGTATCTGCGCCAAACCGAAAATAAACTCTTGTGTTAAAACCGTTGCCGAGCGAATCGACATAGGCCATATTATCCGGCGCCGGATTTAAATCTCCGTGAATGAAAAATTTCATTTCCTTGTAGTTGAAAATATCGAGTTTTTTAACAAGATATTTTACAATGGAACGATGTTCGCCGTCTTGCAAATCGTGAAAAATCAAGTCCAAGGATTGTTCGTTTTTGTAAACTTCCTGGTCCGGTTTGGAACGGTCGCGCTCGCGAATAACGCCTTTCGGAGAGTAGTATTCCGGATTATCTTCGATGCTAACCGTTGAAATCGTCAGCACGTCGTCGTCTTCGCCGTTGTATTTTACTTCTTGCCATTGATTGCCAACAAGATTTATTTCGGTCATTCTCATTGCAATACGTTGATTTACGTTTTGAAACCAGAACCTTACGGCTTCGACAAAGGTAAAGGTCGGGTTGCCGATTTGAGACGCAAATTCTTTTAACGGAATCTTAAATTGATACCAGCCGTTATGCCCGCCGCCAGCAATGAAGGGATTATTTTCTCTGTTCGTGTCAAGCGGAACTTCGTAGCGGAAATAATTATTAACCATATCAAGCGTGAAGTTATGGTTTAAATCTTCCGTATCAGGCGATAATCCCAAGTCGTATAATTTTGAGTTTCCTTCCGTTCCGTTAATATCTTCAAAATCGCCTGTCGCCGTGTTCAGTCGGAAATTATCATTTGCCGGGTCAGGATTTGTTGCGGGGTCGTAACCAGGTTCCAATGCATCAGGAACGCCGTCGATACCTGTGTCCTCGCCTTCGTCGAGGCGGTCGTTGTACGGTTCTTTATCTTCCGTGTCAAGTTTTCTGTTTGGAATAATATCTTCGTTGATTTGTCCCAAATCAATATACATTTTAGCGCCAGGCGGCGCGTCGGCAACGTAAGCCCAAAATTCGATAAATTCAATGTTTTGTTCAACCAGGTTATTTGCGGTTGAAGAAAGCAGATGCATCATTCCGCCCCAGTTTTTATAGAGCGTATCGGCGTTTTCGTCCCAATCTTCGTTGTAATTATATTGTCCTTTTTTCGACGGGTCGTAAACAATATCGAGAACCGTAACCTGATTGTTTTCACGCGCAACTTTCTTTTCCGGCCAAATTGTTTTAACAACAACGCCTGAAGGTTGCGGATTGAACCACATTGTTTTCGCTTTGTAATTCATAACAAGCGGTTTGAGGCGATTGACGTGATACATCATACTGTCAGGTTGACTTAAATCTTTCCAGCCGACGTAGGAAACGCCAATCGGAATTGTTTTCTTTGCGCCTTCGAAGTCGTCCAAATACGCAATGCTTTTTCTGTTGTCTTCGGAAATCGTGCTTTTCTTTGTGTTCGGATCCGGATTTATGTAAGCGTATTCGCCGCTTAACGAAAAAGCGGAATTTACGTTTGTAGAAATTATGCTGTTTAACGCTTTTGTTACGAACGGCAAATCGAATTTACTTTGGAAATCGATTCCCATAATCGTGTTGTTTAACGGTTCCTCGCCGAGTCTGACTTTATCGTTAAGCGATTGTTGATTCAAATTAAGTATGGAGAAACCGAGTTTCGTATCTTTGTTAAATTCGTAAATTCCGCGCGCTCCTACGAGTGTTTTTGAGGCAAGCGAAATCAAATCGTTTTGTTCGAATGAAATCCGTAAATCGGCGCCTGGAACCAAAGCGGCGTCGTTCAAAATCGTAACTTGTCCAATGTTGTAATCTACTCTGTAATCTTTCCCTTCGACAAGTTTCTGGTTGCCGAGATAAACTTTAACTGAATTTTCAACAACATTAAAACCAATATCGATTACGGAAGAAATTGCGGCGGAATAATGTCCTTGAATTAAAAATCTGTCTTTTTCTCTATCTTGTTTTGCGTAAGTAACCGTTGTGTCGTAAACCGCTTGGTAGCGTAATGTATCGGGTAAATCACTGGGCAATTGCTTACCGAAAGGTTGTAGAGTCGGGAAAATAATCTCGCCGGTTTGAGGCAAAATGGTTTTGCCCGGGAAAAAG
>WGAL01000200.1 GCA_015494845.1 Melioribacteraceae bacterium | reverse complement strand
TCATTCGGTTGGAAAATATCAAAACGAATTCCTGCTTTGAAAATTCCGTAACGGTAATCGGCGTTAAACCAGTTCTCGAAAATCTCGCGTTTCAAATCCTGGTCGTAAGAATATTTCATCTGATTTGAAAGCGAAAGTCCTGACGGCAAATTAAAAGATTGCGCAAAATAGATTTGTGAAAAAAACAACGATAAAAAAATCAGCGCGAATTTTTTCATTTATTTTTCTCCAATAGTTCGACGATAATTTTTTCGACTTCCTTCTCGTCGCCTTTTTTATAGCCGGAATGCGAGAACACAATATTTCCGTTCTTATCCAAAACGTAAGTATGAGGAACCACGCGGACGTAATAATCGCGCGCGACGGAATTGTCAGGGTCGAGCAACACCGTGAAATTATAGTTATTCGAGCGAATGTAAGGAATAACTTTTGCCACGCTTCTTTCGTTGTCTTCGGAAATGGCGAGCAAAGTCAAACCGCGTTCTTTGTATTTATCGTAAATTTCTTGGTAATATTTCATCTCTTCCACGCATGGTTTGCACCAAGTAGCCCAAAAGTTTATGAGAACCGGTCCGTTTCCGAGAAAATCCGAAAGCGCGACTTCGTCGCCCGAAATTGTTTCGAGTTCAAAATCCGGCGCTTTTTTATTAACCGCATTTTGCGCAAAAGTTACGGTGAAAACAAAAAACAAAATCAGAGTTAAGTATTTCATTGTATTACCTTTTTTTTTACTTTTCAAAATTACCAGTCATTGCGAGTCCCGACTTGTCGGGACGTGGCTCTGTCGTGGCGGACTATCAAATTTTAGTCGTAGGGACAACTCGCGAGTTCTCCCTACAAATTTGATTTTACTTCATCAAAATCATTTTTTTTGTTTGAACAAAATTCCCTGCACGTAAAGTGTAATAATAAATTCCACTCGGTAGTTCCGTTGCGTCGAATTGAACCGAATATTTGCCAGGCGTTTGTTTTGCGTTTACAAGCGTTGCAACTTCGCGTCCGAGCGCGTCGTAAACTTTTAATTGTACCTGCAATGCGGCGGATTGCTGCGTCGCTTCGCTCCTCGCAATGACGTATGTTATGTTGGTTGTCGGATTAAACGGATTTGGATAATTCTGGTAAAGAACAAAATCGCTTACATTATTGCTTTCATCAACATCGGCTAAATAAGTGGATACATGAAAATCGTACATTTCAAACTGACTTGGATTATCCACATCGCCAATTTTCAATTTTACGTTTCCGCTATCAGGATTTTCGCCGGTGAAAAAATGAAGCGAAACTTCCGCAGTATCGCCAGGCGCAATCGGGCTTCCGCCGAAATCGCGGGTGGTCGCGACGCTATCTACGTTCGGAGAAAAACAAAACGCAACGCAAAGCGAAGTCGTCCAATCCGAAGGAATATTATTTTCGGTTCGCACAATATACATTGTTAAATTTTCCGAACCGGTATTAATCAATAAAATATCAAAAACAGCTTCGTCGCCAAGATTAACAGAGGTGTGTTGTTCTGGAACAACTATCTCAAAATTTTGCGCAAAAGTTACGGTGAAAACAAAAAATAAGATTAAAGTTAAGTATTTCATCGTATTACCTTTTTTTACTTTTCAAAATTACCAGCCATTGCGAGCGGAACGAAGTGAAGCGCCGCAATCTGTCGGTTCGGTAAGATTTTGCTGAATATTCTACAGATTGCTTCGTCAGTCGCGATGCTCCTTCCTCGCAATGACGAGACACCATACAGTCCGCCGTGGCGGACTATCAAATTTTAGTTGTAGGGACAACTCGCGAGTTGTCCCTACAAATTTTATTTTACTTCATCAAAATCATCTTTTTCGTTTGAACAAACTTGCCGGCTTGTAATTTATAGAAGTAAACGCCGCTTGGCAGATTTCTTGCATTAAATTGAACCGAATATTTGCCCGGCGCTTGTTTTGTGTTTACAAGCGTTGCCACTTCGCGCCCGAGCGCATCGTAAACTTTTAATTGAACCGGCAATGCCACGGATTGCCGCGTCGTTCCGCTCCTCGCAATGACGTACGTAATATTAGTACTCGGATTAAACGGATTCGGATAATTTTGTTCGAGCTTGAAAACGCTCGGTAAACCGTTTGAATTATCGTCAACATCGTTTAAAATGCCAAACCAATTCAATGAATTTTCTACAAGCGCGTTCCTTGCAGATTCAGTGCTTACTTGCTCTAAGCCGATTCCGATGTAAACTGTTTTATAATTTTCGGTTTCGTTTTTAACGGCTCCGATTTTACCGTTTCCGTATTTAAGAATAGTTGACGCTCCTGCTCCTCTCGGACGAATACTTTCAGGATATCTCGAATGAATGGATGAAACATTGAAAGATAAACCATCGGTAATTGGGTCGCCTGCCACTCCGCTGAGCGAATAATTCCCCGCGTCGTCCGCTAAATATGTTGCGCCAAGATAGTTGTTGTAAAAATCAGCCGCCTCGGAAAATCCGCTTGTACCGCTTCCATCAAATATATCCCAACCGATATCTTGTCCGGCAATAAATAAGTTGCCGCCATTGTCAAGATAGTTTGTTAAAAAAGCAACTTCGCTTTCAACAAAAGCAGGGAAACCCCAAGCAGTATTCCAATAAATTGCGCCCCAATCATAATTTAACAACTCGGGAGCCAATTTGGAAACGACGCTCCGGTTAAGCAAACTGTATTCCGTATTGCAATTTTGAAACGCAATTTCAAAATATGTTTGGTAATTCGTTCCGCCGTCGGCGTCAACCAGTAAAACATTTCCGCTCGGTAAAAACTCATAATTAATCGAAGCGTAACCATATAAATAAGGGTCGTCGGCGTTCTGAGGAAAAATTGTTGCCTTACCTAAACCATGCGTTGAACCAACGGTCAAATTCATAGTAACCGTAATCGAATCGTTCGGTAAAACAGAAACGACATCATCGGTAAAATTGGAATCCGATAAAGCAAATGAAACAGCCCAATCGCTCGGCAAATCATCGGAAAAATTAAATATCAGGTGCATTGTATCCGGATTTGAATTATAAACGTTAAAATTCTTTGTTATCTGTTCGCCTTCGCTAACAATTTCCGCTGTCGGCGAATCGCTTTTCAAATAAAAAGTAGGAAAATCGATATTCGCTTGAATTACGCTTTTCGTATCATCGTCTTGAACCCAGGAAACAACGGCTAAATCCTCCGCGTTCCAAACGGAATTAATCGGGTAACCGTAACTAAAATTCAAAGTGTCTCCGGCGGTTAAATTACCTAAATTTTCGCCGGTTGTCGTCGGTAACATTTTTCTGAAAACATCGTTGAAAATCTTTTCGCCGTTTGAGCCAGGAGGCGAAGCATAAGTAATTCTTCTTTCGATAATTGCGTTTCTCAGTTTTAACTGTCCGCTTACATTGTCGCCTACAATTATTTGAACATCGAATTTTACGCTGTCGGCACTTTCAATTCTGTTTATATTAATCCAAATTGGAGAGCCTTGAGCGATATCCGCTTCCATTTGACTTTGGATTGTTCCGGCGTCACCGGGAACGCCCATCAAAACGCCGTCCATCGTGTAAGCAGGCACGCCGTTAATTCCGTAATATTGAATTCTCGCTCTGTTCTCGGAAGGATTGTGGTCATACATCGGGTCGGTTCCTGGCCACCAAGCGTGGTAGCGCACCGTTACCGCCCCTCCGAAATTATGTTCAACGAATTCTTGCAAATTCGGATTGTTAGCCGCGCAAGGACCGCAACTGGCGTTTGTCGCTTCTTCAACAAGCGCAATTCTTCTGAACTGAGCGTTTACCGCAAAAGTAAGTATCAACAAAAAAAGTATGATTTTGAATCTCATAACCTCTCCTTAATTATTTTTATTTGTTTGAATTATTTCCTTTGTTGCTTTATTCTGAATAAATGAAACGACGCTGTAATTGTCTTCCGTCAGTCCGTATGTATTCGGAACGGAATAATTAAAGTTTAATCCGGTTTTGTTTTTGCCGGATAATTCCTCGCCGTTTGCATTCGGCAACATATCGACAACCACGTCGTAAAATTCCGTTTCGCCGTTGCTACCTGGCGGTTCCGAATAAGAAACGCTGTCTTTTACAAGAACCGTAAACAGCGCAAGATTTTCCAGAGATTCGCCGGACGAAAAAGTTACGCTAACATTTACTTCTATGCTGTCGTCGTTTGTAATGTTTGAAGTTATTTCAATATTAAAATTGGCTTGAACCGATAACGCTTGTTGAATCGCGTCGTGAATTTCTACGGAGTCTGTTGAAATCGGTTTTGCAATGCCATCGACAATTGTAGTGGGAGCAAACAAAACATTGTAGTAATTTATGCGCGCGTCAAAAAGTTCCGGATTTGCAAGATAAAACGGGTCGTTCGGCGAAGGGAAATTTGTCGCGTAACGTAAAACAATTAACTCGCCGTTGGAGAAATCGCCGCGCAATAAGTTTTGTAAAATAGCGCTCGAAGTTACGCAAGGGTCGCAACTCACGTTTGCAAAATCTTCAAGCAAAACTCTTTTTGTAATTCCCAAATTAAAAGTGAATTGCAAATCTTTCTCTTCGTTTGCGGAAATTGAAATGGTTTGCTCAGCGGTTTTTACGGTGTCATATTGCAAGTAAACGGAATATTCGCCGGTTTCGAGAGTTAGTTTTGCAGGAGAAAATTTTCCGCTGAAATTTCC
>WGAL01000199.1 GCA_015494845.1 Melioribacteraceae bacterium | reverse complement strand
TGAAATTTGTCAACCTAAAAAATCATAGAGGTTATTTATGAAAAAGATTTTATTATTTGTATTACTTTCTACAATCGGCATTTTTTCGCAGACTAAACAGATTCTCCACGAATGCCAGGCGACGAAAATTCATTTTTTCGATAAAGCGTTAAAAAACGGAAAAATTTTATATCCTGGCGACGAAACAATCGATGTTACTTACTACAAATTGGATTTGAACATTTCGTATTCGCCGCAACAAATTTCCGGTTCGGTTCAAATCGATGCGAAAAGCAACATCGACAATTTGATTGATTTCTTCCTCGATTTACAAAACGCGATAACCGTCGATTCCATTTTGTCTAACGGTTCTCAATTGGATTTTACGCACACGCAGAACAAAATTCAAATCACTTTGCCGCAAGTTTACAATCAAGGCGACGCGTTCAGCGTAACGGTGTTTTATCACGGAGTTCCGGGAAGTTCCGGGTTCGGCAGTTTTGAATTTGCAACGCACAACGGAAATCCAGTAATCTGGACTTTGAGCGAACCGTACGGCGCGAGCGATTGGTTCCCGTGCAAAGACACACCTGCGGATAAAGTCGATTCGAGCGACGTAATTGTAACGGCGGACGAATTTTATTTAACCACGTCAAACGGCACGCTTGTTAGCGACGTTAACAACGGCGACGGAACGCGCACGATTCACTGGAAAAATCATCATCCAATTGCGCATTATCTAATTTCGCTTGCAATGACAAATTACGAAGAATATCAAAACACTTTTAATTACGACGGTTACTCGATGCCGGTTCGCCATTTTAATTATCCTGAAAATCTTACGCAAAGCCGCAGAAACAGATTGGATAAAACGGTCGATATGCTTCAATTTTATTCCGACACCTACGGAATTTATCCTTACATCGATGAAAAATACGGACACGCCGAATTCGGTTGGGGTGGCGGAATGGAACACCAAACGCTGACCTCGCTCGGCGCATACGGCGAAACGATTATCGCGCACGAACTTGCGCACCAATGGTTCGGAGATAAGGTTACTTGCGCCGATTGGCATAACATCTGGCTTAACGAAGGCTTTGCAACTTATTCGGAAGCGCTTTGGCTCGAACACGCGTATGGAACTTCCGCTTATAATAGCGAGATTTCCGATGATATGTTTTACGCAAAATATGCCGAAGGTTCAATTTACGTTCAAGATATCAGCGACGTAAATGAAATTTTCGATTACTTCCGTTCTTACGCAAAGGGCGCGGTTGTTTTGCATATGTTGAGAAGAATTCTCGGCGACGAAGATTTTTTCGAAACGTTGAGAACTTATCTTAATAAACCCGGTTTGGCGTACAACGTTGCGACCACGGAAGATTTTCAAGCGGTAGCGGAAGAAGTTTCGGGAATGGACTTGGATTATTTTTTCAGCGAATGGATTTACGGCGAAAATTATCCGACTTACAGCGTTCAGTTTAAGAGAATGGTTGACCCGAACGGCGGTTACACAGCGGAAATAACAATTTCACAAGAAAGAAACTCAACTCCGATTTATTTTACAATGCCTATTGAACTTAAAATAACTACGGCGAAATCGGACACTTTAATCACTGTGTTTAATAACCAGAGAAGTCAAGTTTTTTCAATTCATTTCGACGACGAGCCGCTTTCGTTAGAGTTCGACCCGGACAATTCAATTCTGAAAGACGTAACCGGCATTGTTTCCGTTGACGATGAGAGCGACCACATTTCACAATTCGAATTAAAACAAAATTATCCGAACCCGTTTAATCCGACAACAAAAATTACGTATTCGATACCGTCTGTCATTGCGAGCGAAGCGAAGCAATCTAACGGATTGTTAGTCCAACTTAAAGTTTACGACGCACTCGGACGCGAAGTTGCTACGCTCGTAAACAAAAAACAACAACCAGGATTTTATGAAGTTAACTTCGATGCATACAATCTTCCAAGCGGAATTTATTATTACACGTTACGAGCCGGAAATTTTGTTCAAACAAAGAAAATGATTTTGATGAAATAGATTTTCTTTTCCAATAATTTTGTTGAATTTGTAGGGGAACGCAAATTTTGCGTTCCCCAATTAAAAAAAACAAACTAAACTTCCTTCAACTAACAACTCTTCAAACTTGAATTTTAAAATTGTATTTTATTTATTGCGTTAGCAATATTAACTTTTCCCAAATTATGGCGCCCTTCTCTTGTTCTTTGTTCTATGAAAGTATTTCTGTGAAAGAAATCACAAGAAAAGTTACGTGTGACCGATTTAATATTATTCCGGAAAGACGATAATTATTTTTGAATTGAGGTTAAATAAAAAACAGGGAAGCGCTATGAAAAGAGCAATTATTTATTTTATCGTTTTATTCGTCAACATTTCCCTTTTTGCTCAAAACGAATATGAAACGCAAGACGTTCACCTTTTGGGAAGATATCCTGAAGGAGCAAATCTTGCAGTTACCGCAATGCCTGGTTATGTTTTTTCCGGTAAAGGCGCGGTTCTTGAAGTCTTCTCGCAATCCGCAGACACATTGGAAAAACTTTCGGATGTAACTTTGCACGGACCGATTACAAGTCTTTTTGTTTCGGCGGAAAGACATCAAATTTTTGCAACAACCGAAAATTTCGGTTTGGAAATTGTCGATATTCAAAATCCGGAGAATCCGGAAATTCTCGGTTTTATTCATCTCGACGAGACGGTTACCGCCGTTTATGTTTACGAAAATTACGCGGAAGGTCCGCGTGCTTTTGTATTAGGCGCAAACGGTTTTGTTTACGCTATCGACGTTAACGACCCGGATTCGCCACAACTTCTTTCTTCTCTTGAAATTGGCGGCGACGGAAAAGATTTATACGGCGACGGCGGCAATCTTAAACTTTACGCGGCGCTCGGCACAAACGGTTTCGCGGTTGTCGATATTTCAAATCCCAACCTAATGCAAATACTCGCCGAACACGACGCCGGTTACGCTTGGGGAATTTACAAATACGACAACAACGTTTACATTGCCGATTATTATGGCAAACTTCGCGTTTATTCGGTTTCCGGTTCCAATATTTCCTTTTTGTATTATTTTTCAACAACTGGTTCGGCTTATGATGTAGTGGTTTCGGACACAACCGCTTACGTTGCATTAGGAAATAACGGAATCGTATTTTTTGATTTAACCGAGAACGCCTATCCGGCTTACTTTACGCTTGCCGGAACCGCAATGAATGTTTTCTATTGCGGAATAAACGATAAGGTTTTTGTTTCTGCTTACGAAGCAGGCCTGTATGAAATTGACGCATCTACTCCAAACATTACTTATTCGTCGAAAGCTAGTGGCAATACAATCGGCTTATGGCTTGATGGAAATACTTTACACACTGCTCAAGGTTTTGACGGTTACAAAATGCTCGATGTCGCCGAACCGCAAGCAATAAACGTTCTCGGCAAATTCAGCGCCGAAAATTCTTACTCAAAAGGCGTTGCGAAAAAAGATGAATTTATTTATCTCGCCGCCGGAGAAACCGGAGTAATTGTTTTGAGTACGGAAAATAAAGACAGCGTTACGGCGATTGATACGATTGAATTTCAGACCGGAAGCCCTTCAAAAATTTTCATCGACGGAAATTACGCTTACGTTGCGGCTCGTTCCGGCGGAGTAAAAATTCTTGACATTACCGAACCAGGCGCGCCTGAGTTTGTCGCAGGATTTAACACCGCTTATTCCGCCGAAGACGTTTGGGTTGAAAACGGTTACGCTTATGTCGCCGATTATTTGGACGGACTGGAAATCTGGAATGTTTCCGATATTTCGAACATTCAAGGCGTCGCCACTACAAATCAACCTGTAAACGGCGTGAAAGTTTTTAAGCGCGGAAGCGTTGTTTTCCTTGCAGGAAAAACGAGCGGAGTTAGAGTTATCGATTGCTCCGATTTTGACGACGTTCACGAACTCGCATATATTCGTCCCTCAGATTATTCGGTAACCTATTCGGTTTATGTCGATAGTCTGTATATTTACACAGCCGACGGACCGGAAGGAATTCACGTTATTGATTATCATTCTTTCGATTCGTTGAACGTTGTCGGATATTTTCAAACCGGAGGCAGAGCGCGCGATATTTTAGTTCGCAACACAAATGAAGGAAACAACATTTACGTAGCAGATGAAAATGACGGAATTTACGTTTTGAGATATGTAAAACCTGATGCCGTTGACGAAGAAAATTATTCGGTTAATAATTTTGAGCTTTTGCAAAATTATCCGAATCCGTTCAATCCTTCAACCAATATCACCTATATCATTGCGAGGAGCGGAGCGACGCGGCAATCTATCGCAATACCAGTACAACTAAAAATTTACGACGCACTCGGGCGCGAAGTAGCGACGCTTGTAAACGCAAAACAAGCTCCGGGGAAATATTCGGTTCAATTCAATGCAAGTAAACTCTCGAGTGGAATTTACTTTTACACTTTAAGTGCTGATAATTTTGTTCAAACAAGAAAAATGATTTTGATGAAATAAATAATTTATTTGTTCATTTTGTGTGGCTTATAGGGGCGCATTACGCGCCTCTTTTTTTAAAAGAAATCAATAAAGAAACCGATTCCGATTTGTTCTTTTCTTTGAAGAAAATATTCACTTAAATAGTGATAGCCGTTAAAATAATCAAAATAGAAAACTACGCCTTTGCCTTGCCACTTCCCTATTTTTATTCCTAACATAGTATTCGAGTTAAAAGAATAATCAGGATTTCCGTCCAAGTAAAAATGCGTTGTTATAAATGGACTAACCGGTTCCTGAAAAAAAATGCCGAGAGCAGAAGGCAAAACAAATTCATATCCGGCGTTGCCGAGCCACTTTTTCATTTTTGGACGAACCAAAGTAGAATACATTACGGATGCGTAAAATTTCAGAAAAACATTTGAAAATCGTTTCAAATACGCAAGCGTCAATTCGCCGGAATCCCTCGTGTAAGGAATTGGTCTGTCGCCGCTCATCCAATCGTCTTCGTTCAAATCGTAATGTCCGTCAACCAAATGCGCGCTATTGTGAAC
>WGAL01000198.1 GCA_015494845.1 Melioribacteraceae bacterium | reverse complement strand
AGACAGTGAAGCGTTTTACAAAGCAATTACGGAAACAACTTCAACGGCTATTTTTATTTATTCAGGTGATAAATTTGTTTACATAAATAAAGCTATGGAAGAAATTACCGGTTATTCGTTAGAAGAACTGTTAAAAATAAAATTTTGGGAGATAGTCGCTCCTGAACATAGAGAACTTATAATGGAACGCGGATTGGCAAGGCAACGCGGTGAAAAAGTTCCCGATAGTTACAATTTTAAGGTTATGCGAAAAGACGGAACATCTTTATGGGTACATTTTACCGCAAGAAAAATAACCTGGCGCGATAATAACGCCTCGCTCGGTACGGCAATTGACATCACCGATATTATTGAACAAAACGAAACAAAATAATGTTTGTTAATAATCCCACAAGTTACTGAAACATTTTGTAAGATGCGTTTCCGATTTGATACTTTCGCCATTGTTTCATTCCTAACATATTTTATAATTTTAAATTTTACACAAATTCTCGCACAACAAACTCAAACCGATACTACCGCGTCCATTTTTCTTCCGAATAAAAATAACCGACTTTACGCTAATTCCACCAAACATTTGAACACGCTTAACTTCGACAGCGATTTATTCTATCAGCACGAGTTCGGCAAAATAAATTTTGGCTTGGACGCTCAGCTTGGAACGGCGTATTTTTTCACTTCGCAAGAAAGTTACCGAACGTCGCAACGCTTGAAAATATTCGGCGATTATTTGATTTTTCCCAATTTAAGAACCGGCGTTTTAATTAATCGAAATTATTTTAACGATAACAAACGTCTTTCAATTTCCAACGTGGAAGTAAATCAAGGCGTAGCGTACGCAATGTATTTCAACCGGTTTTTGCGAATAAATTTGTTCGGCGGCTTTTCGAAAAATTTGCAATCGGAAACAACCGACGACGGCTTCACGTACGGCGCGGAAGGTTCCGTAAAAGATTTCTTTTACCAGAACCAAAACATTAACGGCTTTTTTCATTTTTCGAACGAGGATATTTCACCTCGTAAAAATTACGAACATAATGCAAATTTTACGTTGCTGAGTTTGATTTCGAGCAATTTCACAAATGAAATCGCTGGTTTTTACAGCGAGCAACGAAGAGATTTTTACGTTAAAATCTCTTCGATTCTCGGCGAGCATTTTAATACGAAAAACAACATCGAGCGACGCGTTGAAAAAAAATTAACGCTTTCCGAAAAAATTTCATATAATCTTTCCAAAGGGTTGAAGTTCGATTTCGGCGCGAAAATTTTCAGTCAGGAAATAAAGCGACAAAAAAAATATATTTTACCGCAATACGTTACTATCTCAACTTTTGACCCGGCGACCGACAGAGTTGTGTTAGATTTTAACGCAAGCGTGAGATATTTGTCGCCGAAACTCGGCGCGTACGCAAAAATAAATTATTACGAAAAGGAAGAACTCTATTCGATAAGCGAAATTCAAGGCGCGGACGAAACCTTGTATTTACTGAGGCAAAAACAAGAGGAAAGAAAAAACAACACGTCGCAATTAGGTTATTTATCGCTTGGCGGTTCGTATTCCTTTTCAAGCGCTAATAAAATTTCGTTCGATTTACTGCACCGCAAATTAAAATACGACACGCCGAGTAACGAGAATTTCGACGACAGAGATGAACTTCTTACGACTTTCCGATTACGTTTTATGCACCGTTTCTCGTATTTCTTTAAAATGAATTTCGACGTCGAAGGAAGTCGCAACCACGTTGTTTACATTTTTGCCGAAAGAAGTTCAAACAACAATATTAAAAGAATTTTGAAATTCACGACAACCGGAATTTACAAAGGGAAAAACGTTGTTTCGGTAAATTCCGCCGCCGTTTCGGCAAATTACACCGTTTACGATTTTGAAGACGTGTTGCAAAATTTCCGCTCGTTTGCGTTTCGTCAAGTTTCGTTTAAAGATTCTTCGTCGGTGTTTTTTACGAAAAATCTCGGCGTGAATTTTTGGGGCTATCTTAAACTTTCCGAGCAAGGCGAACTCGATTGGGACGACTTTGCCGAACAACCAATGCAACTGCGGCAAGAACTTTTCCTCGAAACTTTTCTTTTCAATACGGTTTGGATACTGAAAATAGGCGCAGGCGCAAGAGCGTATATTCTTAAAACCTCTAATTTCAAAGGGCTTGATACAATTCCGGCCGAAGAATATTCAAGCGTTGGACCGAGTTTTCTTGTAACAACAATTTCGCCGCTGGGAAAAGTAAATCTTTTACTTCACGGCTGGTATGAGTTTATCGACAAAGGAAACAACGCAACCGACCGCAACTTGAATTTTAATCTGAATTTTTCTTGGAAGATTTAACTCGGTAGGGACAACTCACGAGTTGCCCCTACTCAATTTATTAAACATTTTAACTAAACATTGTAGGGGACGCAAAATTTGCGTCCCCTACACTAACGTTTTAACAAAAAATTTGGGGAACCAAATTTAAAACAAATACTTAATAC
>WGAL01000197.1 GCA_015494845.1 Melioribacteraceae bacterium | reverse complement strand
TTCAACCTCTTTCCCTTTCCGCGCCAATTCGTAAAGAGCTTTTCCGTTCTTCTTTACCGCCGAATACATCGGGGGAATTTGTTCTTCGCTTTTCAAAATTTCGTCGCGAACCGAAAAAATCGCGTCTTCGGTTACATTTTCAAACGGACGAATCAACGCCGGTTCTGTCTCGCCGTCCATCGAAGGCGTCGTTTTTCCCAATTCGATTGTTCCCGTGTATTCCTTGTCGAAATTCTGCAATTGATTAAGCGCCTTTGTTTTTTTGCCGTACGCGATAATCAAAAGTCCGGTCGCCGCCGGGTCAAGCGTTCCCGCGTGTCCGACTTTCTTAATCTTCAGCAAACGCCTAATTTTATTAACCGCGTCGAACGAAGTCCAGCCGGAATATTTATCGATAAGCAAAACGCCGCCGTTTGTTTTATCCAAATAAAAATCGCCTTTTTTTGCAATGCGGAAATCAATTTCCGTTTTATTCGGATTCATTATTTCCCGTGTTTTCAGCTTCGTTTAACTTACCGGCTTTTTTCTCTTCTTCGTGAATTTTCTCAAAGAGAGATTCGATTTTCTCGGCGTAATCTTGCGTTTCGTCAATATAAAATTCCAATTCCGGAATGAACCGCAAGTTCCGCACGCGTCGGGCAAGTTCTTTTCTAATTACGCTTTTTATTTCTTCAATTTTTGAAAGAGCTGGTTCGCGCTGTTCTTTACTGAAAGTAGTAAAATAAATTCGCGCTATTTTTAAATCGGGGGTTACTTTAACATCCGTAATTGTAACTGTTTCCAATTCCGGTTCGTCTATTTCGCGAAGAAAAACATAGCTTAATTCTTCGCGTATTAATTTCGCTACTCTTCTTGTGCGAACGCTCATCAGTCGAGTTTCCGTTTTGTTTCTACAAGTTGAAACGCTTCAATCATATCGCCGACTTTTATATCGTTGAAGTTCGCAATTCCCAAACCGCATTCGTATCCGGCTACCACTTCTTTCACGTCGTCCTTGAACCGTTTCAACGAAGCAAGTTCGCCTTCGTAAATTTTTACGCCGTCGCGGAAAAGCCGCACTTTGTCTTGACGAGTAATTTTTCCGTCAACAACGTAACAACCGGCGACAGTTCCTACTTTCGGCACTTTGAACGTTTCGCGAACTTCGAGAGTTCCGGTAACTTCTTCGGAAATAATCGGCTTGAGCATTCCTTCCAAAGCGGATTTAACTTCTTCGATTGCGTCGTAAATTACGTTGTATAATCTGATTTCGACTTTTTCAGTTTCCGCGAGCTTGCGTGCGTTCAAATGCGGACGCACATGGAAGCCGATAATAATCGCTTTTGACGCCGCCGCAAGCAAAACGTCGCTTTCGGTAATTGCGCCCACGCCTTTGTGAACAATACTAACTTTCACGTCTTCGGTCGAAAGTTTCAAGAACGAATCCGCGAGCGCTTCGACCGAACCGTCCACGTCGCCTTTAATAATAATAGGTAATTCGCGGACTTCGCCTTCGCCGATGCGGCGCGCGATTTCGTCGAGCGTGTGCATTTGGATTTTGCGCTGGTCTTGTTCGCGCTTTATTTGCTGGCGCTTCGATGCAATTTCGTGCGCTTGTTTTTCCGATTCCACGACGACGAATTGGTCGCCTGCTTGCGGAACGCCTTCAAATCCGGTAATCACAACCGGAATAGACGGACCGGCTTCCTTGATTTTCTTTCCACGTTCGTCATCGAGCGCACGCGTCCGGAATAAATTCCGGCAACAAACGGCTCGCCTACGTGCAACGTTCCTTTTTGAACAAGAACCGTAGCGACAACACCGCGTCCTTTATCCAATTTTGATTCGATAATCGTTCCGCGCGCTTTCCGGTTCGGATTTGCTTTAAGTTCAAGCATTTCCGCTTCGAGCAAAATTTTCTCGAGCAAAACGTCAACATTAGTTCCTTGCTTTGCGGAAATTTCAACGCTTTGGTATTTTCCGCCCCATTCTTCAATCAGAACGTTGCGTTCCGCCAATTGTTGTTTGATTTTTTCAGGATTTGCGTTCGGTTTATCGACTTTATTTATCGCGACAATAATCGGAACGCCGGCGGATTGCGCATGGTTTATTGCCTCTACGGTTTGCGGCATCACCGCGTCGTCTGCGGCTACAATCAAAACTACAATGTCCGTAACTTGCGCTCCGCGGGCGCGCATTGCCGTAAACGCTTCGTGTCCAGGCGTATCCAAAAACGTGATGTATTTTTTCTCGCCGCCGGATTCTACCTCAACGTGATAAGCGCCGATGTGTTGCGTAATTCCGCCTGATTCGCCGGCAACCACGTTTGTTCTGCGAATGTAATCGAGCAACGAAGTTTTCCCGTGATCGACGTGTCCCATAATCGTAACAACCGGCGGACGCGGAACAAGCGATTCCGGCGGGTCTTCGGTATCTTCCAGCGCGTCGGTAACCAATTCTTCTTGTAATTCAACTTCGTATCCGAATTCGTCGGCGACAAGTTGAATTGTTTCGAAATCCAAGCGTTGATTGATTGTTACCATCAATCCCATTCCGAAAAGTTTGGCGATTACCTCGTTGGCGTTCACGTGCATCAACGCCGCAAGGTCGCCGACGGAAATAAATTCGGTAACTTTAAGAACG
>WGAL01000196.1 GCA_015494845.1 Melioribacteraceae bacterium | reverse complement strand
GTACATCCCGTATGCGGCAAAAGAATTGAGTTCGTAAAATTTAGCGCCCGGGTCGAGCAATTTTTCAATTCGTTCGCGCGCAGTCAATTTCCCTTTTGAATGTTGGCGTTCAATCGCTTTTTCGCCGCCGCCCAATTTTATTTTGTCGTAGAGCGCGTTAATTTTTCTACCAAGATTTTTGTAATAATCTTCCCTCTGTAAAAAAGTTTGATTTTCTTTGATTTCGGTTCCGATTTCCTTCATTCTTAACTTCCTTTGCGATTAAGAAATTTAAAACAACAAATCAATTTATCCGTTTTCCGATTTATAATTTTCAATCAAACTTTCAGCCAAAATAAATGGCGAAAGCGCGCGTTCAACTACTTTTGGCGCTTCGTTCGAAAGATAATTCTCGCGCATATCGTTCCACATTTCGATGCGCAATTCGTTTTCCACAATATTTTTCACTCTTATTTTATTATTACGAATGCGCCGTCCGGTTAGCGCGCCGCTTTCTTCAAGGTAATTTTTGTGCTTGAAGATTTCGTCCAAAACTTCCTTTACGCCTTGATTTTGGCTTGCAACGGTTTGCAGAATTTCAATTCGCCAATCTCCGTCGGTTTGGCGGTTCAATTGTAAAATAGATTTCAATGCCATAACCGCGCTGTCTGCGCCGGGTCTGTCGCTTTTATTCACGACAAAAAAGTCTGCAATTTCCATCAAGCCGGCTTTCATCGCTTGAATGGAATCGCCCGACTCGGGAACGAGAACAACGACCGTCGTGTCGGAAGTCTTTGCAATGTCGAGTTCCGATTGCCCCACGCCGACAGTTTCGAAAATAATAAAATCGTATCCGGCGGCGTCCAAAACGTCGCTTGCGTCAATCGCCTTTTTGCTTAATCCGCCCAAACTTCCGCGCGTAGCCATACTGCGAATGTAAACGTTTTCGTGCAACCCGATTTCCGTCATTCTCACTCTGTCGCCAAGCAACGCGCCGCCTGTAAACGGACTTGTCGGGTCAACGGCAATAATTCCAACCGTTTTGCCTTGCGCTATTAAAAGTTTCGTCAATTGATTTGTCAAAGTGGATTTTCCGGCTCCAGGCGGTCCAGTTATTCCGATGCGATATGAATTTCCGCCGAGTTTGTAAATATTATCGAGCAGTTCTTTTTCTTCACCCTCGCTCGCTTCCACTTTCGTAATCAGTTTTGAAATTGTTCTTTTGTTTTTTGCTTTCAGTTTTTCGATTAGTTCTGCGTCGAGCATATCCGTAAATTCACCTTTTTATGTAGAGATTATTATCCTTAATGTACGAAGCGACTTCCTTTGTTAAAAAGTAATCGTAGAATTTTCCCTCTTTTATTCTTTCGCGAATCATTGTAGAAGAAATTTCTATAATCGGTGTATCGACAAAAATCGCTTTCCCGAAATAACTGTGCAGTGAAAAACTCGCCGAAAAATTGCTTCTTTTTAGAACTACCAAATTAGCCAGCGAGACGATTTTATCAGGGTCTTTCCAATTATCAAAAGAAATCAAATTGTCGAACCCGATAATCAAATCAATTTCTTCGTACTGATTTTTGAAATGTTCTACCGTATCGACGGTAAAAGAAATATCGCCTTTTTGAATTTCGTAATCCGAAACTTCGAATTTCGGGTTGGAAGCAGTCGCCAATTTAACCATTTCCAAACGGTGAATGTGTTCGGTTGAATTAAATCCGACTTTGTGCGGCGAAATGTAACAAGGGATGAAAATAATTTTCGAAAGATTTCTCTTTTCAAGAACGGCTTGTGCAGTAATCAAATGCCCGATGTGAATCGGGTCGAACGAACCGCCCATAATTCCGATGTGAGACATTATTTTATCCGAATAAATTTATAAATAGAAAAAACAGTTAATACCAAAGCGAAAAGATAAACTAAAATTAAATTAAGTTCAAAATAAATAAGCGCGTTCCAAACCGAGTGAAAAAGAACCACCAAAACAAGCGCGTAAAATCTTTTCTTGGAGTTGTAAGCAAACGCAAAATACGTCGAAATTATTGAATGTAAAGTTTGCGCGAGAATAATTCTCGAAGCAATTTCGCTTAACGGCAGAACCGAATTTTCCGTAATGAAATAAAGCAAATTTTCCGCCGCCGCAAATGAAAATCCGATGATGAATAGCGAAAGCCAAACGTCACTGAAATTACTAAAAACATTTATCTTTCTCTTTCGCATAAAAAAATAAACCGAAATTTTCCCACTTTCCTCAATCAAAGGGACAAAAACAACCGCAAGCAAAAATTTATTTTCGATAAAAAGAACAAATAATTTTTCTATCGCCAAAACGATTAAAGGCAATAAAATCAGTGAAATCAACGCAATTTTTAGATATGATTTTGTTCTTTCTTCCATTGTTAAATTCTTACTTGCAAAGTGCAATAATAAAGAATTTATGATTTAATAAACGAAAATTTTCGTGAGTCGATTTTAACTGTCTTGAACCAAGATTACAATTCGACGCGGCGAATTAATTGATTAACATGATGAAAAATAGGTTTTGAGGTTCAGAGGCACAGAGGTTCAAAGGAAAAATGAAGAAAAAATCATGGTTAATCAGCTAATCAAAGAAATCATGGTTCGAGACAATAAGGTTTTGCAAGCATTTGCCGAATTTTTGATAGTCCGCCGCGGAGGAGCCACATCCCGACTGCGTCGGGATTCGCAATAACTTTTGTTTTTTAACGCCGTTCGTCATTGCGAGCGAAGCGAAGCAATCTGCCACATTGTAAGCAAAAAACAAATCCGACACAAAATAATTGTATTGAAATATTAAAAAAGAATGTTAGATTAGTGCAACCGCAAATAAGATAAATGGTAAAATGGGATTTCAAGTTTCGGCGAGAAAATACAGACCTAAAAAATTCGACGAAGTCGTCGGTCAAGAACACATAACAAGCACGCTTAAAAACGCAATAATTAACAATAGAATTGCGCACGCATTTATTTTTGCGGGCCCGCGGGGCGTAGGCAAAACCACGACCGCGCGCATCCTTGCCAAAGCGCTTAATTGCGAAAATCCGCAAAACGGCGAACCTTGCGGCGAATGCAAATCGTGCCAAATGTTCGAAACGCAGCAAACCGTTGATATTATTGAGATTGACGCCGCGTCCAACCGCGGATTAAACGAAATTAAGACGTTGCGCGAATCGGTAAAATACGCTCCGACCACAGGAAAGTTCAAGGTTTACATCATCGACGAAGTCCATATGCTCACTACGGAAGCGTTTAACGCGTTCCTTAAAACGTTGGAAGAGCCGCCGCCGAGCACGGTTTTTATTTTCGCAACGACGGATATTCACAAAGTTCCTTTAACGATTCTTTCGCGTTGTCAGCGTTACGATTTCCGCAGAATTGAAATTCCTGAAATCAAAAAACAGCTTTCCAAAATTGCGGAACAAGAAGGCATTGAAATAGACGACGAAAGTTTAACTTTGATTGCGCGCAAAAGCGACGGTGCATTGCGCGACGCCGAAAGTTTTTTCGACCAAGTGGTTTCGTTTTCAGGCAAAAAGATTACTGCCGAAGATGTTTCGAAGATGTTTAATTTGATTAACGAGGAAATTTTCTTCGAAGTAAGCGACGCTATCTTGGAGAAGAACTTCAAAGCCGGATTTTCAATTACGCAAAAGGTTTACGACAACGGCTGGAATTTTGTCGATTTGGTAAACGGCTTGCAAGAGCATTTCAGAAACATAATGACGGCGGTAATTACAAAATCGCCCGACTTGCTTGAAACCGCCGAAAATTACAAAGAGCGCTACTTGCAATATGCCGATAAATTTTCCGAAGGCGATATGCTGCGGATTTTAACTTTTCTGAACAAACTTCAATACGAAATAAAATC
>WGAL01000195.1 GCA_015494845.1 Melioribacteraceae bacterium | reverse complement strand
CGATAAATGAAAGGGCTACAAACCGTAGCCCTTTTTTATTTTTAGACGCTATCTATAAATACTA
Organism: Melioribacteraceae bacterium; assembly: GCA_015494845.1. Classification (GTDB taxonomy): domain Bacteria; phylum Bacteroidota; class Ignavibacteria; order Ignavibacteriales; family Melioribacteraceae; genus WGAL01. The sequence goes on along the minus strand of WGAL01000195.1, from coordinate 3,401 downwards.
CCGTACTATCGAATATTCAGCAAACGCTTACTTAACCAACAGTCCGCCGTGGAAGACCTCCGCCGCCTCGCAAAGGCATGTCAGTGAAAAATAAAAAACGGAGCCGAGAACGACTCCGTGCAAGTAGTGATTAATCTTTAATTTGTTTTGGAATACAACTTAAATTTAACATCAAAATTTTATTTTGTCAATTTAAGCAACAAGTTTAATCCCGCATTTTGTTTCAAGTTTGATGTGGCTAAGCAAATAAGAATTTCCGGCAAGCGCTTTTCCGAATTCCTTTTCACACCTATAATCGCCGTAAATATCCGCATGGTCAAAAGTCGTAACGCCGATTTCAAGTAATTCCACAATAAAATTGAGCAACTCTTTCTCTGTAAAATTCCATTCAAGCAATCTCCAAAATCCGAGAGAAAGCCGCGACAATTCCAAACTATCAGATATTTTAAGTCTTGGGGCCATACTGTTTTCAAAAAAACATTTACTTAATTAACTGAAAAGCGCCTTGAACCAATATTTCAGAATCTTTGAATTTTCCCGCATCAATAATTTGTGTGTAATTGTTATTAGTCATACCAATTTTGACCAATTTTTGAATAAAAATATATTTATTGTTATCAAATGACTTCTTAACCAAGATATAATTTCTATCATCTAAATTAACTATCGCAGTAGATGGCAGCGCAGGATAACGTTGATTATTAACAAGAATTTCCGCTTCAATATACATTCCGGGAATAAAGCGCGCTTTATCTTGTTCATTTTTTAAATGCCCGTGAACGTTAATAGTCCTATCAGTTTCATTCACTGAACGCCCAATCAAAAATACTTCGCCTTCATAATGCTTTGCATTTTTATCAGGCACGTAAAATTTTATTGTTTGCCCCTTTTGAATTTTGCTTATATCTTTTTCAAAAACCTTTAACTCCAAATGTAAATGCTCTGTTCCAACAATAGAAACTGCAACTTCATTTGGACTTAGATATTCTCCTTTGGTAATATTAACATCCGTAATATATCCGTTAATTGGCGACTTAATTTTTGCGACAGTCGTAATATTTTCAAATGTAAGGTTAGTTGGGTCAATATTTAATAAACGTAACTTTTTTCCAAGAGCATTGAAATTTGTAAGCATAGTCATATAATCAGATTCGGCTTTCATATATTTTTTTTGCGATGTAATATTATCATCCAAAAGTTTCTTCTGTCTTTGATACTCCGCTTCTAAATATTTCAACTGTCTTTTTGCTTTCAAATACTCCTGCTGCATCTGTACATAATCGGGATTTTCCATTAAAAATAATACCGTTCCCTTTTTCACCTTCTGCCCTTCCAAAAGCCGAACATCCTTAACCACTCCGCCGTAATAAACGCTTACGACCGCCTTGTACTGGGGTGGAACCATAATCATACCGGTTGCTCGAATTTTTTCCGAAAAATATTCCGGCGTGATTTTTCCGAGTTTCATACCCGAAGAAAAAAATTGTTCTTTCGTCAAAACAATTTCTTTTTCCGAATTCGTTTCTTGAAGATTTTCATTTTCATCGTTTTTATTTGCTTCTGAACATCCAATTGTTAAGAATAATACCATTGATACTAACGATAAAATTTTTAATTTTTTCATTTTATTTACCTTTATTTTTCAGTTAAAACTAAGTAATTAAGCGATAAAACCGTTTGATTATATTCATTAAGATCTCTTAAATAATTCATTTCAATCGAAATTGAATTTCTTACTAACTGTATATACTGTAAAAAATCTATCTCGCCTTTTTGATACGCTTTCTCGGCGTTCTGAAATAACTGTACAGCTAATTCATGTCCGATTGTTTCATAATACTCAATTGATTTTCCATAACTATTTAATTCTGACATTAATGATTGCAAACGCGCTTTTAATTTCGCGTTATAATCTTTATAATTTTCCCGAATGATTTGTTTTTTAATTTTGGCGCGTTCCATATTTGAGTATGTGCCAAAAAATAATATCGGAACGGAAATACCAATATCAAATCCGTAATATTTTTTCGCGTTTGCCCCGTCATTACTGCCAACAAAAGCGCCGAGATTTATTTCCGGCAAAAAATTTTGTTTTTGCAGACTAATTTCCAAGTCCGCAACACGCATCATTTGTCGGTAATAGTTTACTCCTGGATATGTCGTATCTTTTGAGACCAATTGCAACTTAGGTAATTTCATATCTGGTAAAACATACGCGCTATCGGTTTGCAACCAAGCGTTTAACTCTCCATAAGCGCCCTTAATTTTCTGTTCTGTTTGAGCTAAAATAATTTCCACGTCTTTTTTCTTTGCCAATGCGGTTAAGTATTCCAAATTATTAGTTTCACCCAATTCGTAACGCATTTTTGCCGCTTGAGCAAAACGCGTAAGCAAGCTATCTAAAAAAAGATATTTTTCTTTAACATTATTGAGATAAATGATTGAATAGTAAGTCTTGGAAACTTCACGCTTTAGAACAGTCTCGTTTAAGATTAACTTTTGTTGTTGCGCTTGTACATTAGCCTTATTTCTACTATTCTGTGTAAAGTACATTGTTGGAAATTTTAACGATTGATTAACTCCCCAAACGTTCAAAGGCAAATTATTTGCGGCAATATTGTTCTCATCATAACTGTAATAAAAGTCCGTTTTAGGGAAATCCATTGACGTTGCCGCAGAAGCCATATTAACCTCATAACGACTGGCTTTTAGCGAGGCATTATTTCGAATTGCAATATCGATAGCTCTATCAATCGAAAGATAATTGCTTTGCTTTGAATTTTGAGCGCGTCCAATCTGAGGAAGCGCTATAATTAAAAGCGCAACCAAAAACGTTACGCTTTTGCCTTTGCCAAAATTAATTTTAACTTGGAAGTCGTCCATCACGGAATAGAGAACCGGTAAAACAATCATAGTTAAAAAAGTAGAAGTAATTAATCCGCCAATTACAACCGTGGCTAACGGGCGCTGAACTTCGGCTCCGGCATTTGTGGAAATTGCCATCGGTAGAAATCCGAGAGCCGCCGCTCCTGCCGTAAGCAATACGGGGCGAAGACGATCTTTTGTTCCCATAATAATCCTCTCGTGAATATCTTTAATACCTTCTTTTTTCAACTCCTTAAAATGTTCTATTAACACTATACCGTTCAACACGGCTATGCCGAACAAAGCAATAAACCCGACTCCGGCAGAAATACTGAATGGCATTCCGCGAAGAGCAAGTAAAAATACGCCGCCTACTGCGGCAAAGGGAATTGCGCTATATATCATTAATGCTTCCTTAAAAGAACCGAAAGCAAAATGAAGCATAACAAAAATCAAGAATAATGAAATCGGGACGGCAATTAACAAACGCCTTGTTGCGTTTTCCAAATTTTCAAATTGTCCGCCGTAAGTAACTG
>WGAL01000194.1 GCA_015494845.1 Melioribacteraceae bacterium | reverse complement strand
ATGGCAGTTTAAATATTTTTTGAGAATAAAACTCGAAGTTGACGAAAGCGTAAACCCGCGCGATTTTATTTTCCTTTCGTCGAAAGGCGAAGATTTAACCGATTTGTATCAGTAGTTCTAACGGAATTATGAACGAGAAAGAATTAGTAAGTCAAGCGTTTGAAGCGCAAAAAAAATCGATTGCAAAATATTCCGGCTTTAAGGTCGGCGCGGCTTTGGAAACGGAAGACGGCAAAATTTACCACGGCGCAAATATTGAGAACGCGGCGTATTCGGTTACCGTTTGCGCCGAAAGGACCGCAATGTTTACAGCGTTGCTTAACGGCGAACGCAAATTCAAGCGCATCGCAATCGTTTCCGATTCGTCGAACATAACCGCGCCGTGCGGCGCTTGCCGGCAAGCGTTAAACGAATTTTGCGACGAAGATTTCGAAGTGATAATGGCTAACAAAAACGGAAATTTTATCGTTAAAACTCTCGGCGAACTTTTGCCGTTCGGATTTAAAGGAGAAGATTTGGAATGATTAATCCGCCGCATTTTACGCCTCAAAACACCGGTTGGATTGAAGTAATTGCCGGTTGTATGTTCAGCGGAAAAACTGAAGAATTGATTAGGCGCTTGCGTCGCGCGGAAATAGCCAAACAAAGAGTAATGATTTTCAAGCCGAAGATTGACAACAGATATTCCGAATACGAAATTGTTTCGCACAGCGAGCAATCGATGAAAGCGGTAATTGTAAACTCGGCGCAAGAAATTTACGAGCAAGCGAAGGACGCGGAAGTAATTGGAATTGACGAAGGACAATTTTTTGACGACGAGTTGGTTAAAGTTTGCAACAGATTGGCCGACGAAGGCAAACGAGTGATTGTCGCAGGACTTGACCAAGATTACAAAGGCGAGCCGTTCGAGCCGATCCCAAAGTTGCTTGCCGTTGCGGAATACATCACGAAAACGCTTGCCATTTGCGTTGTTTGCGGCAATCCCGCCGACAGAACGCAGCGGAAAATCGCAACCGGCGAGCGCGTTTTAGTCGGCGCAACCGATTTGTACGAAGCGCGTTGCAGAAAATGTCATTACATTCCGGAAGGATAAAATATGTTGGAAAATCTAATACGCGGAATTATTGGAATATTTTTGATTTTGGGCATTGCTTACCTTTTCTCTAACAATAAAAAGAAAGTAGATTTCCGTTTGGTCGGATACGGATTGCTTATTCAAATTACTTTTGCGGTTTTCATTCTTAAAGGCGAATATTTGCGTTCGATTTTTGCGCCTCTCGGCTGGGTTAAGGATTTCTTTCAGTGGGTAAGCAGTTTCTTTGTTTTGATTCTCAATTTCACGACCGAAGGTTCGAAGTTTGTTTTCGGCTCGCTTGCGTTGCCGCCGGGAACGGAAGGAAGTTCGGGGATGTATTTCGCGTTCCAAGTTTTGACGATAATTATTTTCTTCGCGTCGCTTGTCGCAATTTTGTATCATCTCGGCATAATGCAGAAAATCGTGCAAGCGATGGCGTGGGTTGTGGCAAAAGTTTTGGGAACGAGCGGAGCGGAATCGCTTTCTTGCACGGCGAATATTTTTTTGGGACAAACCGAAGCGCCGCTTGTAATCAAGCCTTACATCGAAAAAATGACGAACAGCGAATTGCTTACGATTATGACGGGCGGAATGGCGACAATCGCCGGAAGCGTAATGGGCGCATACATTCAAATTTTGGGATTTTCATTCGCTAAATCAATGGGCTTGGAATTAAAAGAAGCGCAATTGATGTTCGCGACGCATTTACTTTCGGCAAGCATTATGGCGGCGCCTGCGGCGATTATCATTTCGAAAATAATTTATCCTGAAACCGGCGAGCCGATTACGCGCGGCGAGGTAAAACTCAAAGTGGAAAAAACTTCCGCAAACATAATAGACGCGGCGGCAAGCGGCGCGTCGGAAGGATTGAAACTCGCGTTGAACGTCGGCGCAATGCTTATCGCTTTTATCGCATTGATTGCGCTTGTTAATTACGCGCTCGAATGGTTCGGCGGTTTGGTCGGATTAAATTCGGTTCTGCAAGCGGAATACGGCAAACCTTTGAATTTGCAGTTAATTTTCGGATTGATTTTACGCTACGTCGCTTACGGAATTGGCGTTCCGTGGCAAGACGCGATGAATTTCGGCAGTTTGCTCGGAACGAAAGTTGTGGTAAACGAATTTATCGCATATATGGATATGTCGAAATTAATAGAAGCAAAAGCGTTTGTAAGCGAAAAAACGGTAATTATGGCGACTT
>WGAL01000193.1 GCA_015494845.1 Melioribacteraceae bacterium | reverse complement strand
GCCTTTGGTTATTGCGGAATATGGTTTGCCTTCGAGTCGAGGAGTTAGTCACTTTACACCTTATGGATTTAATCAAGGTGGGCTAAGCGAGGAAAAACAAGCCGAATTATCTAAAAAGTTGACGGAAGATATTGTTCAAACAAATTGCGCCGGAGCGATTTTTTTCGAATGGGCAGACGAATGGTTCAAGCATAATTGGTTGGTTATGGACTTTGAACTTCCTTTTGAGAATAGGAAACTCTGGCATAATATGGAAAATCCCGAACAAAATTTTGGCATCTTAGCGCTGGAAGACCGCCGTAGAGTAATAGACGGTAAGATAAATGATTGGGAAGAAATAGATACCACTTCCCAAAATATTTCGATGGATAATTTTGCCGATGCAACTTACTTTTATGTAACCGCCCATTTACCGAATTTTGATTTGGACAAAAACAATCTTTATATAGCCATCGATACTTACGATAAAAATAAAGGCGACCATAAATTACCTTTTACAGATAAGCATTTTGACAACGGTTTTGAATTTTTAGTAACAATAAAAAACATTAAACAAGCAAAAATTTTGGTAGATGATCCTTATTCGGTTTTTACGGATATTTACAATAACCATATTCCAGTATATGCTTCAAAATATAACGCTAATGGAAAATTTATTGACGAATTGATGTTGGTAAATCGAGGCAGAGAAACATTAACTGGAGAAAAAACGGATAGCGTTATTAATAACCGTGGCATTTTGCAATTTGGTAATTCAAATCTTGCGTCAACTTCCAACGCCGATTGGTTTTACAATTCCGAAACGCATAATTTGGAAGTTCGTCTCGATTGGCACTTAATTAACGTTTCTGATCCGTCGCATCTATATGTATTAGACGATAAAGCGGAAACAAAAAAAATCGAATACAGCCAAACGGAAGGTTTCTACCTTTATTTGTTTATTACCGATAAAAATGATAAACTTCTTGAACAATATCCTGAGGACGAGCCACGCTTTTACACTTGGAAAATGTGGGAAGAACCGGTTTATACGGAGCGTGCAAAGCCGATATATGATACGCTTCAATCTTATTTTTCGAAAAAATTAAATCTTTATCGCAATGTTTTTCCGTCAAAAACCGAAAGATTTGAAGTAACGGATTTTTATATGGGAAAACAAGCGGCGGTTAGTATAAGTTTTGACGAACAAAGTTATTCCCAATATTTGTATGCGTATCCGATTTTGAAAAAATACGATTTAAAGGCAACATTTGGCATTATTCCAGAATGGAATAAAAAAAGACATTTTACGGCAGAGTATCAAGGATTATCGGTCAGCAGAATGGGGAAAAACGAATGGCAGCTACTTTATAACAACGGCTACGAGATAGCCGCTTTTTGCAGCGTAAATCCGGATTGCGTAAAATTATTAGAAAATTATCCGCAAATCAAAACTTTACATTTCAGTAACAAACTAAAAACAAAAATTTCCGAAAGATATTTGTTTGTCAGAAAAAACGCTTCCGGAACATATCGGGGAATTTCGTATCGGTTTATTGTTCCTTCAATGATTTCCGAAAAAGAATTATACCAAACATTGCTACAAAATAAAGGCAAGTGGTCAATTATCAATTATAAGCATATTTTTCAAGACAGTTTATCCATACACAAATTAGACAGTTTGAAACTTGCGAAAAATTTTATAGAGTTGGAAAAATTTAAGCGTCAAATCAGACTAATACGTAACACGGATTACTGGATTGACACCGAACAAAATGTTTTTAAATATCTTTTTGAAAAACGGAAATCGAAAATTGAAACTAAAAAGTTTGGCGAAACCATTTTTTTACGAGTAGTTTCCGAATTAAATCCAGATATTTATAATATGCCTCTGAGCGTACGTTACACTTCCAATGCAAAAATTATAAGAGTTAGCGGTTCGGAAGCGGACGGAATATACAATAATCGCATCGGCAGTATTATTATTAATGTTATACCTGGCGAAGAAGTAAGAATAGAAAAGATAAAATAAGATGAAAAGAAAAATTACAACCTTAGTAGCGCTTACAATGATTTTAGGATTATTCTGCACTGCGTGTAATCAAGACAATACCTTTAAGAAAATATCGATTCCTCAAAATGCAAAACCGCTTCCCAAAGCGTTATTTATTACCACAGGAATAAATTTTAAGCATCAAGACCCTGCTTTGCCGTCTGCAATTGTTATAGCAATCCAAGAATTGTCCAAGAACGGTATTCCTGTTAAACTGTCCGACAGAGATATTTTGTATGAGAAAGAAAAATTAATGAAGTATCAAATATTAATTCTCTTGACCGCCCAAGATATTCACGATGCGGACAGGGAATTTTCGTTAACTTATATGACGGACGCCGAATTAAATAACATCAAAGAATTTGTTCGTAAGGGTGGTTTTTTAATTAGCGGCGATAATGTCGGCAGAAATACTTACGAAGGCGACGACAGAATGTTACAAGAAGGCGAATTGAATCCTGATAATTTCCCTTTGGCTGATGTTTACGGAATGATTCTGAAAGAAATGAATATGAAAGATTACGAGATTGTCGGAACAAAACAAGCGTTTGAAGGAGAAAAAAAAGCTGGTTATGAAAACGATATTTGGCTTCCAACCGGCGTTCAAATTATTTCTGATAAGTTGGATACTTTGGCAATCTGGCGTAAAGGAATAATAACATATCCCGCAATAACAAGGAATAATTATGGTCGTGGAAGAAGTTATTTGATTGGATTGTCGGATTGGTTGACGCCTGCAAATAACGGCGGCGAGGCTGGCGTTTCACAAATTGAAAAGTTCTATGAATATGTTGCATATGATTATTATCATTACAATGCTTTGCC
>WGAL01000192.1 GCA_015494845.1 Melioribacteraceae bacterium | reverse complement strand
GCTTGTCCGTATGCGAAAAAAGTAAAACTCTCGGAAGGTCTTTGCCAGAAAAGGTATTTTGTTTTATTTCGTTTGGAATGCGCAATTAGCGCGTCGATGTTGAATTTGTTTATTTCAAAAATTTCGCCAATAAAAAAAGACGAGTTGTAATGTTCGGTTAAAATCTTTTTTATTTCATCAAGTGTTAACAATATCTACCTTTTGTTTTTCCGACAAATTACAAATATACAAATTAGCAATTCGAAATTCTAAACCTAAAAAATATCGGTTATCCATTTTTTAACCTCAAAGGACACAAAGATTTTGACACAGAGCTCACAAATTTTTTTCTGGGCGCATGTGTTTGGACAGTGCGGTTTGGTATTCTGTTTTATTGTAAGCGATTACTAAATAAAATATTTACTAACTTTGTCTTTTTTGATTAAGGAATTTTGTTAATCAATGCAGAGCAAATACAAACATATTATTTGGGATTGGAACGGAACGCTTTTTAACGACGCCGAATTGTGTTGGCAGATAATTAATGAAATTATAATCGAAAACAATTTGCCGGAAGTTTCGTTTGAGAAATATTTGGAAGTGTTTACGTTTCCGGTTAAAGATTATTATGCCGCACTCGGTTTGCCTGTTGAAAACGGCGAATTCGAAAGACTCGGAAAAATTTTCATCGAGCGTTACGAAGAAAGAAAATTTGACGCTGAACTACACGACGGCGCAATTGATTTTGTTAAGAAGATTAACAGGTGCGGAATTGGGCAATCTGTGTTGTCCGCGTATTCGTTGGACAAATTAATTCCCATATTAAAACATTTCGATTTGTTGCCGTTTATGGAGGAAGTAACCGGTTTGGATAATATTTATGCACACGGAAAAATTGAAATTGGAAAAAAGTTGACGGAAAAGTTGGGTTTGCAGCGTGGCGAAGCGGTAATGATTGGCGATACTTTGCACGACGCTGAAGTCGCCACGGAAATTGGCGCGGATATTATTTTAATTGCAAACGGACATCAATCGGAAGAACGCTTAAGAAAAAGCGGTTTGCATGTTGTGAAAAGTTATTCCGAATTGGAAGAAATTATTTGTCGTTAGTTAATTTTTTGTGTTTCGAAATTTTATCCCCAAATTTTGCGATTTCAATTTTACTTTATATCTTTTGCACTCGAATTAAAACAATAGGAGTTACTTATTTATGGAAAAGAAATGGGCTTTGATACTTGGCGCATCGAGCGGATTTGGCGGAGCTACGGCGGTTAAACTGGCGCAGAACGGATATTCGATTATCGGCGTTCATCTTGACAGACAAGCGACAATGCCGAATGTGGAAAAAATTAAATCCGAAATAAAAGGAGCCGGACAAAAAGCATTATTTTTTAATGTAAACGCGGCAGACGAAAACAAACGCAGAGAAGTTCTTGACGAAGTAAAAAGCAGATTTGAAAATAGCGGCGAGAAAATAAGAGTGTTAATGCATTCGCTAGCTTTCGGAACGCTCAAGCCGTTTATTTCCAAAAATCCGAATGAGCGAATTAGCAAAAAGCAAATGGAAATGACGCTTGATGTTATGGCGCACTCGCTTGTTTATTGGGTTCAAGATGTTTTTGAACGAGATTTATTCGCTGAAAATTCGCGGATTTTCGCGATGACAAGTTCCGGTTCCCACGAAGTAATTGCTGCTTACGGAGCGGTTGGTGCGGCAAAAGCTACATTGGAAGCGCATATCAGACAATTGGCTGTTGAGCTTGCGCGTTTCGGAATTACGGCAAACGCTTTAATGGCCGGCGTTACCGATACTCCGGCTTTGAGGAAAATTCCCGGTAATGATATTATTGTTGAAACTGCAATGGCAAAAAACCCGACCGGACGTTTAACGACACCGGAAGACGTTGCAAATGCCGTTGTTGCTTTGAGCGACGAAAAAACTTACTATATAAACGGAAACGTTATTACGGTTGACGGCGGCGAGTTTATTTGCGCGCGGAAACCATTTTAATTCAACGGTTTTATAACGAAATGTAAAAAGAGAAAGGTGTTATTGAATATGGCTAAAATTGAAATTACAGACCAAAATTTCGAAGAAGAAGTACTGAAATCCGACGTTCCTGTTGTGATTGATTTTTGGGCTATTTGGTGCGGCCCATGTAAATTGATTGCTCCGATTATGGACGAACTTGCCGAGGAATACGAAGGCAGAGCCAAAATAGGCAAACTCGATGTTGATGTAAACCAACAAACAGCGATTAAATACGGCGTAAGAAGTATTCCCACAGTTCTTTATTTTAAGAACGGCGAAGTTGTAGATATGGTAATCGGCGCAAGAAAAAAAGAAGAATTTAAAAACAAATTGGAAAAATTACTCGATTAAGTTGTTAAGGAATTATTAACGAAATAAGGATAATTTCTTGCATTTCTAAAAACAAATTTATATTTTAGTGTTGTTTTTCTAAGTCAAACGTTTTTTGACATGCTGTTTTATACCGAATTTATTGTTTAATGTGTTTTCTATATTGTTTTGAACAATAAATTCAGTATCGAATTAATCTAAATTGAAGATGAAATTTCATCAAGTTTTAATCAATTAACTATCCATTAACAAACAAAAGGAGTAACAAATATGTTACGTAAAATCTCTACCTTGTTAGCAGTTGCATTGTTCTTTACTTTTGCAACAAAGCTTTATTCACAGGAAAAACCTGTTCAGCAAAAATTTGCTAAAAAGATTGACGTAAACGCTGAAATTAATGTGCCCTTGTCCAATGTTGGAACTATTAAGGGCGCAAAAGGCGAATTGATATTTAACACCAATTATGATTATCCTGCAAATAGTCAGGTAAGACCTATGTTGGTTTTACATGATTTAGACGGAGATGGAGTTAAAGATCCTATTATGGTCGGAATGTCAAGATTAGCTGATAATGTGGACGGAAACAGATATGTTAACTTAGGTATGAAAGTAGAAGGGGAATGGGTCGTATTTTCCGTGTATGATGTTAACAAATATACCGGTTGGGGTTCTATTCAATCGGCGGAAGGCGGTAACCTTGAAGGAAATGCTTTGATTATGGCGCACCAAGGCGGACAAACTGTTCCTGCAATATATAATTATGAAATGGACGAAGTAACTTTGCCAACGCCTTTTGCTTCTATCTTCCCAAGTTTTGCATATTCCTCGGTTAATAATAAGACTATGTATTTGGGAGACGGGGGAGCTTTTGCTACAACCACTGCTTGGGAAAGTTTTGATTCCTTGAATACGGTTGCAGGGTTTTTTGCCGAAGTTAGCGGCGATACCAGCTTAGCTTCCGGCGGTTTTGATACAGAAGTTGGCGTTCATGTTTCGCCTGATGGAAATTATTTTAGCGCTTTTTCGACAGTAGAGAAAGACGGAAATGTAGTTTTGGGAACTCCTCCTGACAGAGCAAATCTTGCAACTTTGATTTATTCTGATGATGCCGGAGCTACTTGGAATTATGAAGAAGTTGCAAAATGCGGTGTTGTCGGTACGATTTCAAACCGTCCGGATTATGCGCCTCTTTTGGCAAACTTCGGTCAAAGTCAATCATTGATTGACAACAATGGCGTTGTTCATGTTGGAATTAACGGTTACGCTGTTGATATGGCAAACGATACGGCGGCTGTTTTCCCTGCGTTGTACTGGAATAGCCGTGATAAGAATTTTATTGCTTTAACTAATGGCGTTGAGGAAACTGATCCAAATATTATAGGCGCTTTCCCTGGTAACGGTATTGGAAACGCATATGAATCCGTTGGAACTACAGCTGACGGTGGATTTGTTTTTGTTGCTTGGCAATCTCCCGAGTTTAAGGATGGAAGTCTTAATATTGCATCTACCGGAGTATATTATACAAATATTTCTTATGCATACTCTACCGATGGAGGAAGAACCTTTTCCGAGCCTCAAATTTTAGTAGGAGATACAGACGTTGACGAATGTTACCCATATGTTTGTGATGAAGTTGAATATAACGCGGACAAAGGTACAGTAAAAATTCATTATTTATATTATTTAGATGCAATACCAGGCGTAAGTTTGTTTGGCGAAGGCGATGGAAGCGACGACGGCGCTTGGTATTATGATACAATTGAAATACCTTATACTCCTAATAGCGTAGATGGAGAAGTGGTTGAAAATTATTCGCTTTCACAAAACTATCCTAACCCGTTTAACCCGACAACTGTTATCAAATATTCGTTGGCTAAACCTTCGAATGTAACTCTTAAAGTTTACGACTTGGTAGGACAAGAGGTTGCTACATTAGTTAACACTAAACAAACTGCCGGAAAACATAATGTTTCGTTTGACGCTTCGAATTTGAGCTCTGGCGTTTATTTCTATACTTTGAGAGCCGGCGATTTTACAGCAACCAAGAAAATGATGCTTCTCAAATAATTCTGACTTTATAGCCAAGCAAAATTTTGGGGAGGCGCCTGAAAATGGCGCCCCCCTTTTTGTGATTTTTTACCTCAATATCTGAAAGTATGAATAATCTCTATTAAAATTGGAGTTGATATGAAAAAGTTAGGGACTTTTTCAAAATTAATTGTATTTATTTTAATTTTGAGTACAAGCGTTTTTGCACAGTCCGGTGT
>WGAL01000191.1 GCA_015494845.1 Melioribacteraceae bacterium | reverse complement strand
TTCCAATAACGCTTACCTTGAAATTCCTGAACATAATCAACAGCAAAATAAACACAATAAAAATCGACATTACGAGACTCATTATCTGTCCTTCCAAAATCAAATCGGTAAAGACAAGTGCCTTGTAGCCGGAACCGGCGTAATTCATTTTCACGCCGTGTTTCTCAAAATCGTCCTTGTATTTTTCAATTGCAGCAAGCGCGCTTTTTGTGGCTTTGGAATTATCGCTTTTAAGTTGGAAGGTAACATTCAATTTTTGGTAATTGTAATCGACTACCTTCGTTAAATTTTCCGGGTCGCCGGACATTTCATAAAGCAATAAATATTGCGCAATTAAATCTTGGCTATCAGGAATGCGGTAATATTTTGCACTGTCGGCGTGCATCACCATATTTATTCTGTCAAGAAAATCAACAAGCGAAAAAGCGTTCCCTACAACTGGAACGTGTTTTACCACATCGTGTTGCATTTTGTTTACGAGTTTCAAAACTTCCGGCTTTTTGAATGTATTTTTTTCTTTTCCATCAAGAATGAGATTAATAGTTGAAGTTCCGCCGAAATGCTCATTAATGAACGCGTCGGTTTGAACAATTTGGCTGTCTTTTTCGAATTTATCGAGAAAACTTGAATTTATCCAAACCCTTGTCATTCCGTAAACTGAAAGCGCAACAATCGCAGCGGTTGCAATTATCGTAAACGTCGAATGTTTCAACACAGCGTCAGTAAACTTAAACGCCAACTCTGTTTTTCCGCCGTTTGCTTCGGTATTAATTTTACGTTTTACTTTTGGCAATCCGGTTACGTAAATGAACGCCGGAATAAAAAATAGCGAAAGAAACATCGCCATCGTTACGCCGAACGCGGTAAATAATCCGAAATATTTAATCGGATAAACTTGCGAGGTAAGTAGCGAGATGAAACCGACTGCCGTAGTAACCGCCGCCATTGTTACCGGCTTCCACATCTGCATTAGCATATCGATAATCGCTTCATCTTTCGGCGCATCTGGATTTTCCGCTACAAAAATCGACAAATGATGATACAAGTGAATTCCATACGCCACGCCTATTGCAATTAGCATAACCGGAATCATCGTGGAAACTGCGTAAATAGGAATATTTACCGCCGCCATTAATCCGAAAGTCCACAACGTGCTGAAGAATACAACGAGCAAAGTCGCAATTGTGCTTTTCAAACTTCTGAGCGTAAGAAACAGAACAATAAAAATCACAATTAGAACAATTGGAACCATTCGCTTCATATCGGCGGGACCCAGCAAAGCGAGCGTTCCTTCCACAATCGGGCGACCGGCAACGTAAATTTTATTTTCACCATCTTCGTATTTTTTTGCAAGATTGAGAATGCGTTTGTAAAAATCTTGCGAGAAAACATTATCGCCAATTCGTGCCACAACTACGGCAACGGTTTCCGTAGAATCAACAAGCATTCCGTAAATCATCGGATTGTTTCTAACATTTTCTCTCAATTGTTGCAGTTTTTTCTCGGATTTCGGAACGCGCTTGTAGAAACGCTTCACGTCCATTCCGTCTTCCGTTCCTACAATGTTATCAGCAGTGTAAAGCGAAGTAACGTCGTTCTTCTCAATCTCTTTCATCCGCATTAATTTTTTCGACAAATCCTTGATAATCTTCAACGTTTTTGGATTGTAAATGCCGTTTTTGTTTTCAACAGCAACAATAATTCCATCCTTAATATTGAACCACTTCTCTGCTTTATTACTGTAAACAAATGCGGGATGATCTTGAGGCATGTACTTGTCAAGATTTGTTTCCATTCTCGTGTTTTCTTTCATCTTTAAGAAAAAGAAAACGGAAATAACAAGCACAACCGCAATAATCGCCCATGAATATTTAATAGATTTTTCAAATATTTTTTTCATATTTATTTCCTATGTTTGTTTATATTAACTAACCTTCTTGAGCAAAAAAATTATGCTTTAATTAACTCAAGCAAAGATTTAATGAGTTTTGAACCTTCTTTTTTCAAATCAAACTCAAAACCGGAAAGCTCCCATTTTTTTACTAAAAGCCGCATTGAACCAATAATCATTAATGTGAAGTGTTTCTTGTTTATATCCGCACGAATTTCGCCATTTTTCTGTGCGTTTGTAATTAATGAAATAAAAACCTTTTCCTTGTCGCTCAGTAATCTTTGTACTCTCTGAGAAAGTGATTTGTCATTTTTAAATATTTCGTCAGCAAAAATTACAGAAACCC